>CALMVQ010000070.1:0-1924 GCA_937873135.1 uncultured Scytonema sp.
AAGTGTTCTTTCTTTTTACTTTTTACTTTTTACTTTTGCCTTGTTGTACTAGTGTGCTTAAACCTGAGAAGTAAGTAGATATTACTTTAACGAACAGAAAATGTGGTTTACTCAAAAAAGAGTGCAACTGCAAAGCAGTGCTAGGGGGTGTCGCTTGTTAAGGATGAATGCTCTTGTGTGCAGGTTCTTCTTGAGGTTAGGGATTGCTCCTTGGTGTGCGCTTAGCGCAGCTGTGTTGCTCCCACTCGCATTTTCAGCAAATTCTACTCTTGCTCAAGAACTCAAGCCCGTAGCTGATAAGACTCTGGGAGCAGAAAGTTCTGTGGTCACGCCAACAAGCCCACAAGCTGACAGAATTGATGGTGGAGCGATTCGCGGAGCTAACTTATTTCACAGTTTTTCACAATTCAGTATCGGTGAAGGACGAGAGGCGTATTTTGCTAACCCAAGTGGGATTGAGAATATTCTGAGTCGGGTGACGGGGAGTGATGCATCTAGGATTTTTGGGAAACTTGGTGTTTTGGGTAATGCTAATCTGTTTTTGATTAATCCGAATGGGATTATTTTTGGGAGAAATGCCAGTTTGGATCTCAGGGGTTCGTTTGTAGGGACGACAGCCAATGCTATTGGGTTTGGCAATCAAGGTTTTTTCAGTGCAACGAATCCAAATACTCCTCCATTGTTGACAGTTAATCCTTCAGCTTTGCTATTCAATCAAATTACTGCGGCACCGATTCAAAACAACTCACAAGCGCCAGCAGGAACAGATCCAGCAGGCTTAAACGCACTTGGTTTACGAGTACCAGATGGTAAAAGTTTACTGTTGGTGGGTGGTAATGTCAGCATGGATGGGGGACGATTAAATGCTTATGGTGGGGGAGTTGAGTTAGGAGGATTGACGGAACCTGGTAGTGTAGGGCTGGGTGTAGATGGCGATAATCTCAGCTTGAAATTTCCTGAGAATGTTGCGCGAGCTGATGTATCCCTCACCAATCGTTCAGGTATATATGTAGAAGGGGCTGGTGGTGGTTATCTTGCAGTCAATGCCAGGAATTTAGAGATATTGGGAGGAAGTATTTTAAGTGCTGGTATTGGGCAAAGTTTAGGGACACCTGAAACTGTTGCGGGAGATATTACGCTGAATGCTATTGGGGAAATCAAAGTTGTCGGTAGGAGCACAGTTCGCAATGTTGTGCGTTCGGGTTCAAAAGGCAATGGGGGTAACATTACTATCGATTCTGGTTCTTTCTCGTTACGAGATGGCGCTCAACTTCAAGCCTCAACCCGTGGACAAGGCAATGCAGGGAATGTGACAGTGAGTGCAAAAGATGCTGTTTCTCTTGCAGATGCTGACATTTTCAGCACGGTGGAATCTGGGGGTGTAGGTAAAGGTGGCAATATCGACATCAATGCTGCAACACTATCACTAATTGATAGCGCTCAACTGCAAACCCTTACTGCTGGTACATCTGCTACCCAGCCAGCAGGGCGGGGGGATGCGGGGAATGTCAATGTTAATGTTACAGGGAAAGTTGATATTGCTGGAGAAAAAAATGGTTTTGGGAGTGCGATTCTCAGCCGGGTGAATACGGGGACAGTTGGTAATGGGGGTAACATTACTATAAATTCTGGTTCCTTCTCGTTACGCGATGGCGCTCGACTTTCTGCCTCAACTTATGGACAAGGGAATGCGGGGAATGTGACAGTGAGTGCAAAAGATACTATTTCCCTTGCAGATGCTGCCATCCTCAGCACGGTGGAATCTGGGGGTGTAGGTAAAGGTGGCAATATCGACATCAATGCTGCAACAATATCACTACTTGATAGCGCTCAACTGCTAACTTTTACTCGTAAAGCATCTGCTACCCAGCCAGCAGGACAGGGGGATGCGGGGAATGTCAATGTGAAAGTTAGTGGCGCTGTT
>CALMVQ010000070.1:2024-8849 GCA_937873135.1 uncultured Scytonema sp.
GGGGGATGCGGGGAATGTCAATGTGAAAGTTAGTGGCGCTGTTGATATTGCTGGGGAGAAAAACAGTTTTCGTAGTGGGATTTTCAGCGAGGTGGAAACGGGGACAGTTGGCAATGGGGGTAATATTACTATCGATTCTGGTTCATTCTCGTTACGAGATGGCGCTCAACTTACTGCTGAAACTTATGGACGAGGGAATGCAGGCACAATTAAAGTTAATGCTGCTGCTAAAGTCACCATTTCTGGCAAAAGTTCTAACTTTAACAGAGGCTTGTTCGTTAACTCCCAAAGTACGACGGGTACTGCTGGAGATATTATTGTCACTTCACCTAGAGTTACCCTAGACAACAGTGGCACACTCAAAGCCGAATCTGCATCGGGTAAAGGTGGCGACATCAACTTACAAACTGATTTACTCCTTCTGCGTCGTGGCGCTCAAATCTCTACCACCGCAGGCAATCAACAAAATGGTGGAAATGGCGGTAACATCACTATCAACACCCCATCGGGCTTCATCCTTGCCGTCCCTAATGAAAACAGCGACATCACCGCCAACGCTTACACTGGCACTGGTGGTAGAGTAGACATTAACGCCTTTGGCATCTATGGCATTCAGCCCCGCCAAAATCAAACTGCCTTAAGTGACATCACTGCTAGTTCAGAATTTGGCGTAGACGGCACTGTTCAGCTAAACACACCTGACATCGACCTCAACAGCGACTTAATCAACCTACCCTCAGTCCCCGTTGACACCAAACTTGCCCAAGGTTGCAACTCTCCCAACTACGCTCAAAGCAGTTTCATCATCACCGGACGCGGCGGCTTACCTCCCAACCCCAAAGACATTCTCACACCTGACGCCGTGCAGGTAGATTGGGTAACACTCAACCCTGAAATAGAGAAAAACTCTCGCACAAATATTTCCACCAATCCAAATCCTACCACACCAGCCCCAATAGTTGAAGCCACTGGCTGGGTATTCGGTCCCAAGGGCGAAGTCATATTTACAGCCCAAGCCCCAACACAACACCAGAATTCTTGGCAAACACCATCAAAGTGCCATGAAAAGTAAATTTCTACAAAACCTTGCAACCTACTGCTTACATATAAGTATAGTTACATTGCTAACCGTCGCTCCTAAACGCTCTTTTGCACAAGTTGTCACTCCTGTACAACTACCAAACGGCAATTCTTTCCAAACTCAACAACTTCCTTCACCGCAGGATGTGCAACCACCTCCACCTTCTCCATTTCCCTCACCCAAACCGCCACAGCCACTTCCTCCACCACAAGACTTACTTCCCCCCTCTCGTCCAACTCCCACACCCAGTGAACCAATTCCTGGCAAGTTTCCTGAAACTATCATCGTTAAACGATTTGAAGTTATTGGCAGCACCGTATTTAGCCCCGAAGAGTTAGCTAAAGTACTTGCTCCCTTTACTAACAAACCTATCTCACTGACTGAAGTGTTTCAGGCTCGTACTGCCATTACAGAATTATACATCAAAAAAGGTTACATCACTTCTGGAGCGTATATCCCTGGTCAAACAATGGAGTCCGGTGTTGTCAAAATCCAGGTCATTGAAGGTAAATTAGAAGACATCCAGGTAACAGGTACCAGGCGACTAAGACGCAATTATGTACGCAGTCGCCTAGCGAGAGGAACTTCGCCACCTCTCAATAGAGAACGCTTGCTCGAAGCTTTGCAACTGCTGCGACTAAACCCTTTGATTCAAAACCTGTCTGCTGAACTCACTGCTGGAACGCGTCCCGGTACAACCATACTACAAGTGCAGATACAAGAAGCAAAAACTTTCAGTACGCAAATCGTTTTGGATAATAGGCGATCGCCCAGTGTTGGTAGCTTCCGCCGCCGATTACAAGTGAACGAAGCTAATTTACTTGGATTTGGAGACGGTCTAAGTTTAGCATACACCAACACCGATGGCAGCAACGCCTTTGATGGTAGCTACACATTTCCCCTTAATCCCCAAAATGGCACTCTCTCTTTTTACTACGGTACGACATCCAGCGACATCATTGAACGTCCTTTCAACAAACTAGATATTCAATCAGCTTCCCGCTACTACGAACTCACATTCCGCCAGCCAGTCATCCAAACTCTCACGCAAGAATTTGCTCTTGGCTTTACCGCCTCTCGACGAGAAAGTGAAATTTCTTCCCGGCTGTTTCAACAAGAGGGAGTTTCCCCGAATTTACTTTCGCCTGGTGCTGATGAGGAGGGACGCACTCGCGTATCAGCATTGCGATTTTTTCAAGAATGGACGAGTCGTAACAGCCGTGAAGTTATCGCTGCTCGCTCTCAATTTAACATTGGATTGGGTGCATTAGATGCGACAATTAATAGTAAACCTCCCGATAGCCGCTTTTTCTCATGGCAAGGACAAGCTCAGTGGGTACGTCTGTTGGCTCCTGACACTGTACTGTTACTTCGTGCAGATATGCAACTGGCATCAAGAACACTCCTACCTTTAGAGCAGATTGGTTTAGGCGGTTTGGATAATGTTCGCGGCTACCGTCAAGATTTCTTACTTACAGATAATGGCGCTTTTGCTTCTGCTGAAGTTCAAGTCCCAATTTTCCGGGTACGTGAGATAAATGGCGTTTTACAAATCATCCCCTTTGTTGATTTCGGTGTTGGTTGGAACAGTTCAAATAGAGACAATCCAAACCCTAATACTTTAGCATCCGTCGGTTTTGGTTTACGCTGGTCACAGGGCGATCGCTTTACTGCTCGTCTTGACTGGGGTGTTCCTTTAATCTCTGTTGAATCAAGCGAAAGAACATGGCAAGAAAATGGTCTGTATTTTTCCATACAATACAACCCTTGATGCTCTTCAGAGTATCACGTAGAAAGTGGCTGACTCAGGCTGGATTAGCACTGCTGACTGCGTTTCTCTGCATAGTACTTTCACCAATGGTGACAGCAGTTGTTGCTGTTAATTCTACTACTCAGACTCCACTAAGTCATACGGCTCAAACCGAAAACTCTGTGCAACAGGGTGAAGCACTGTATTCGGCTGGAAGATTTGCTGAAGCAGTTAAAGTTTTGGAACAAGCAGCAACTGCCTTTAAAGCCAGTGGTGATAAACTCAACCAAGCTATGACTTTGAGCAATCTTTCCCTAGTTTATCAACAACTGGGACAGTGGACTCAAGCTGAAAGTGCGAGCGCCCAAAGTTTGAATCTCTTAAAAAATGGCAACAACTCAAAACAGGCTTCTGTAATCTTCGCCCAAGCTCTAGATGTACAAGGGCGGTTACAATTGGCAAGAGGACAAACTCAAGCTGCACTTTCCACATGGCAAGAAGCCGCAAAGATTTATCAGCAAATAGGCGATTCAGCAACATTAACTCGTAACCGCATTAATACAGCTCAAGCGATGCAAGCTTTGGGGCTTTACCGTCAAGCGAGCAAGACTTTAGCTGAGGTTCAGCAATCTCTCATAAAGCTTCCAGACTCTCCACTCAAAGCGACAGGATTGCGTAGTCTCGGCAATATCTTGCGAGTTGTTGGTGATTTAAACACCTCTAGGGATGTCTTGAAGGAAAGTTTAGCAGTGGCGCAGCGAGTGCAATCATCAATAGCTATTGGTGAGACTTTGCTCAGTCTGGGTAACACGGCTCTTGCTCAGGGGAAAACTCAACTCACTCTCGGAAATACAACCCAAGCCGAGAAAGAAACTCAAGCTGCATTAAAATACTACCAACAAGCTGCACTTGTCGCACAACCTACGACACGCATCCAAGCACAACTCAATCAACTTAGCTTACTTGTAGAAAAGGAACAATTTTCTGCGGCTTTAGCATTGGCTGACCAAATTCAACCTCAAATGAGCAAGTTGCCTGCCAGCCGAACGACAGTATATGCCCAGATTAACTATGCCCAAAGCATAACACAATTAAGACAGAAAACCAATGCAGATAATCCTTCATGGTTGGATATCGCTCAGATGTTGTCGGGTGCTGTTCAGCAGGCGCAAAGCTTAAAAGACCAGCGAGCAGAATCTTATGCCGTCGGTACTTTAGGTGGGTTGTACGAAAAAACAGGGCAATTCTCTGAGGCACAAAACCTGACCAAGCAAGCCCTACTTATAGCTCAAACTCTTGAGCCGCAAGATATTGCTTATCAATGGCAATGGCAGTTGGGACGTTTGCTCAAAGCCAAGGGAGATATTAAAGGAGCAACTGCAGCATACGATTCAGCATTCAAAACCCTTGAGTCCCTGCGTAGGGATTTAGTCGCCATGAATCCAGAAATTCAGTTTTCCTTCCGCGAGAGTGTGGAACCTGTCTATCGGCAGTTGGTTGATTTGCGGTTGCAGAATCAGGGAAACACTGAAACTGTACAATACAATCTCACGCAAGCCCGGAATGTGATTGAATCCTTACAGTTAGCGGAACTGAACAACTTTTTCCGCTCACCTTGTGTGGAGCATAGGGTATCAATTGACACTGCACTTGGACAGGATAAAAAAGCAGCAATTATATATCCAATTATTTTACCAGACCGCATTGAGGTTATTCTCACGTTGCCTGGACAAAAGGAACTTCGCAAATATACAACGGCTATAACTCAGGAGAAAGTAGAAAGGACTGTCGCTTCGGTGCGGAAAGACTTATTGCAAGTCGAACAAACTGTTCAGGTTCAGCAGCAGTCTCAGGAAATATATGATTGGTTAATCCGACCAATGGAAGTAGAGTTAACCAAGAATGGGATGAAAACCTTAGTGTTTGTACTAGATAGTTCGTTGCAGAATATCCCGATGGGGGTTCTTTATGATAAACAGCAGCAGAAATATCTGATAGAAAAATATGCGATCGCTCTTACCCCTGGTTTGCAACTTTTTGAACCCAAACCGTTGCAAAAGGTACGGTTAAATGCTTTAACTGCTGGAATTGGCGAACAACGCTTTGGGTTTCCTGCATTGCAAAATGTGCCACGGGAGTTAGAAGAAATCAAGTCTGAGGTTCCCAGGAGTGAAGAACTGTTAAATCAGAAGTTTACTGAAAACAACTTGCAAAACGAGCTAAAATCAGATTTATTCTCGGTAGTTCATTTGGCGACTCATGGCGAGTTCAGTTCTGATCCAGAAAAAACTTTTATTCTTGCTTGGGATAAACTACTTAAGGTAAAGGAATTTGATAGTTTACTGCGAGTCAGTGAATCTAGTAGGTCAAGCAACATTGAATTACTTGTCCTGAGTGCTTGTAAAACGGCGTTGGGAGACAAGCGAGCAGCGTTGGGATTAGCGGGAGTGGCTGTGCGAGCAGGTGCACGCAGTACACTGGCAAGTTTATGGTCAGTAGATGACCAGTCTACCGCAGATTTGATGAGCGAGTTTTACCGACAGTTAAAGATTGGGGTGAGTAAAGCCGAAGCACTCCAGCGTGCTCAACTTGCAGTTTTTAAGAAGGAGAATAGTCCTTATTTTTGGGCACCTTATGTGCTGTTGGGGAATTGGTTGTAAGCGTCGCAATAGAGAAACTAAACGTTGTGTAAACAAGTGTCTATCATTAAAAAAAATAACCTATTCCTAGAGATGAGGAAAAACTTCCGCAATGCAAGCTATAGCAATACTGCGTTCTCTACTTCTGAACCTTCTCGTAACACCGTTAGCGCCTCATCTTGAGCGAGGTTATGAATTCTATTGAGCTAAAATTTAGCTACGGCACTTAGCTAGTGTTTGCCAAGAACTGCGAGGCGTGGTCGTGGGTGCATCAGCTGTGAAGACTACCTCGCCTTTAGCGTTGAACATCCACCCAGTCGCTTCAACTATGGGTTCTGGTGTGGGGTTTGTTGCTGTGGAAACAGATGGAGTGTTGCCCTTGTCACTGTTTGGGTTGAGAGTCACCCAATCTACTTGCACGGCGTCAGGTGTGAGAATATCTTTGGGGTTAGGTGGTAAGCCGCCACGTCCGGTGATAATAAAACTGCTTTTCGCGTAGTTGGGGGAGTTGCAGCCTTGGGCAAGTTTGGTGTCAATTGGCACTGATGGCAAGTTAACTAAATCACTGTTGAGGTCAATATCGGGTGTGTCGATTTGCACATTACCACTTAAGGAAGGATTTGCCCCAGTGGCAGTGATATCACTATTAGGAGTAAGTGCATTCCGAAATTGTGTACCAAAGATACCAGTCGCATTGATTTGCACATTCCCGCCACGGAAGTTAACAGAATTAGCACTGATGTCACTATTTTCAAAAGCAACGAGGAAATCGGTGTCAATATTGATATTGCCGCCGATCACGTTTTCACCTGTTGCGTTGGTTGTGATGTTGCTATTGCGGCTCATTATCAAATTTTGCGAGTTAATGTTAATTGTCGCCTGTTCCCTATTCGGGTCAACTTTAGTGCTTTGTGTGTTGGCGGTGAGTAAGGCGTTGTTGTTTAAACGGATAGAGCGAGCATTTAATGTCATGTTGCCTGCGGTTCCTGTTCCGAGACTCTGCACGGTTACTGTTGCCTCATCTTGAACTAGCAAGGTATTAGTTTTAATCGTCAGATCTCCCGCATTCCCTGTTGAGTTTGGCTGTGCAGAAGCAAACAAACCACTGCTCATCTGATTATCAGCGCTTGTACCAATCAGTTGCACATCTTGGGCATCAATACTCAAATTTCCACCCTTGCCCGCACCGAAAGTGCTAGCAAATACCTGTGCTCCATTTCGCACTAGCAAGGTATTAGTTCGGATCGTCAGATCTCCCGCATCTCCTGTTGAATTTGGATTTGTAGAAGTATATAAGCCACTGGCAACCTGATTATCAGCGCTTGTACCAATCAGTTGCACATCTTGAGCATCAA
>CALMVQ010000071.1 GCA_937873135.1 uncultured Scytonema sp.
CGCTGGTTCACCATTTCAAACAGCCAGAAGCCTTGA
Source organism: uncultured Scytonema sp. (assembly GCA_937873135.1). Classification (GTDB taxonomy): domain Bacteria; phylum Cyanobacteriota; class Cyanobacteriia; order Cyanobacteriales; family Nostocaceae; genus Rhizonema. The sequence continues at coordinate 37 of CALMVQ010000071.1, forward strand.
TTTATAACACTTTTGACTTGTTACCTTTGACTTTTGACTTTCAAGGGAGCGGTACTAGGCCGATCACAAACTCTACAAATTCTTGGTGCCCAAACTTCGTTATGGGCGTAGGGAAATTGAGGCAATTACCGATAGCAGTTGCGATGCCTTTGGCCACGGCTTAAGCCGTATCGCCTGCTACAATAGCGATTCTTTCTCCTTAAATTGCTGGTACTTTCTATTTTTGGATTCAAAGTGTTTATCTACAGCAGTTTTGGCAGCATTGGCATTCTCGTACTCTTTGCCACCTTCAACTATCAATCGTTCTCTAACGCGCTTGCGGATGTCGGAGATAATTTTACCATTCACCAAGCGAGTCTTTGACCAATCTAAAATTTGTGGTACATACGAACCATGCTCGATGTACTTGCCCTGAAGAATCTCAGATAACCCGTATCCGAGTAACTCTGGTATCCAGTGATAGATAAAGCGTAAGTCCGAGTCTTTTTCCTCAATATTCTTATTGGGATTGTAAATGCGAAAAGTGTCACTGAGGGGATTGGTAATTCCTGCTTGCATTTGCCACTGCCAGTTATCAATCGCTAAATCCCCATCTATCAAACAGTTCATATAGTGCCTAGCTCCATGATGCCAGGAGATACCACAATTAATTGTTAAGAAAGTCGCGCACATCGCTCGCATGCGGAAGTTCATCCAACCCATTGTTTTTAGCTGGCGCATACTGGCATCAACCATCGGGAAACCAGTAACACCCTCTTGCCAAGCGTAAAATAACTCCTGCTGCTGTTGAGTGAGTTCATCCACTCGGTAATATTCATCAAACTCAGGGTAACGGTTAGTATGTGCAATTTCGGGATGAAAGTACAACCGTTGGGTAAAACTATCGTGCCATCGCAGGCGATCGCGAAATGTTTTCAAGGAAAATTCTGCTTTGGGCTGATCGGTGAGTTCTGCTACCCGTGCCTTAGTCCTTTGATAGACATTTCTCACCGAAATCGTCCCAAAAGTCAGATGAGGTGAAAGATGAGACGTTGCCTTCTGTTGTGCTAACCACGGACGCGACAGTTTCCAATGATACCCATAAAATCTTTTAGTTAGAAATGAGTTTAAAGTTGCTTGCGCTTGCGTTTCACCAGCCTTAAAGTACACCCGTCCCGTTTCGTAAAATGCACTATATTTTTGTTTGAGTTCGGCAAAGGTGAGTTGGGGTAGATTAAAAGTTGTTTGTGGGGTGTTAATACGTGTAGGAGTTGGGTGAGGTGTTTGTCGAACGTAGGTATAGTATTCGTTAAACCACTGATCGCGATCGCTGTCATCGGTTTGTAAAAAGTTGTTTAAACCGATGTGGTAGTCAAGGTTAAGTTGTTGGTAGAAAGTGACGATAGTGCGATCGCGTTCGATCCCATACTCAACTTGCACATCGCGGTTGAAGTAAAGTTGAGGTTTGTGTCCCTGCTCCATTAACTGTCGAGTCACTTCTGGCAAAATATTTAAAGAATTCCCCTCAAACAAATACAGCCGACTACCTACTGAACGTAAGTTACGATCTAGATTTTCTAAAGACTCAAACAAAAACCTGACTCGCGCCTTACCCACATCAGCCCATTCATAAAACCAAGGATCGACAATGAAGCAAGGCAATACGAGAGCATTTTGGGCCGTTGCCCCCGCGACGCTTTCATTATCAGCTATACGTAAATCCCGTCGAAACCAAAGAATATTCATAGTTCAATTGTACTAAATTTTAAAAGCTTTAAAATCTTTGTATAAAAATACACACTAACTTTAAAATAAATGTTTTAGCTTCGGATTAGTGTAATTTATTATACTAAAAAAAATGGAGCTAAAGCAAAAGTGTCAATATTAGAAGTAGAAAGAGACCCGTATACTGACGGTACATTAGTTTTAGGAGACAAGGGAGTTTCCATCCGTACAAACAACGGCACTCAGAATAACTTAAACAAGCCCTCTTTGGGAGCAGCTAATACCACATTTATTCGTCTTGCGCCGATTAGGTTTGAAGATGGAATCCAGTCACCCAGCGGTGTCGCTTTCGACGCAGAAGGCAACCCTCTGATTGGAATAGATATCTCCAGTAGGGGCTCTCGGCCGTTCGTCCCTACTCGCCAACCTGTTCCAATATTTTCAGCCGCAGAAAAAGAAGGAGTCGGGCTTCTAGGTGGTGATGAACGTGTGAGGGAGAACGATAGTCTGACTGCCGAGCAAACTCTATGGATGCGAAACCATAATCGCATCGCCGACGATCTGAGTCAGTTCCATCTTCATACTATTGGCTTTTATCAGGTTGGCGATCGCAACGGAACTGTGGTTTATCCGATTATCGGTAAATCCTTGAGTCCCAACCAGAGCGCAGATTATGCTAAAGCAGCCATAGGCAAGAGCGTAGCTGAGTTCAGGGTGGAACTATCCTCGCTCCCCAATACTGCGTAGGATAAGCTCTTTTTTCCTCCCCTGCATCCCCAGCCATCCCCTGCCCAAGAACTGCTTGTCTCAACAGATAAATTTCTTAACCGAGTAGTATTGCCTCGCTCCCTATATTATTCAAAATGGCAGCAAAGATGATTTTGAGAAAGGTCACGCTCAAGCATTCTTTAGTTTCACTACAGCTAATCAAGATAGATTGAGTCATGTCCACAAACTAGTACAGAGCGGCGGAAATAACCCACCCATCTGAAATAGGTAAAAAGCTTATAAAATAAGTGTTCTTTCTTTTTACTTTTTACTTTTTACTTTTGACTTTTGCCTTGTTGTACTAGAGAGTGGCAACACCTTCACATTTACCTTTGAAGATATGACTGGTTCTGTTACTAATGGAATTGAGCGAGATTTTAATGATTTTGTGATGAGAGTGACGCTGGTATAATCTCATAAAATTTACTTACAAAAATACTTTTTGAGAAGATAAATTAATATGTTTTTTTTGACAACCGGGTACTCAATTCAATATTGAAACTTTATGATTTTGATTCTGGTTTAAATATTAACTTCATACTTAGCATGATATAACTGCTGATATATGGTTACATAGTTCATAAAGGAGAGTTAAGGGAAAAGTCAAGATATTTTTTGTATACATCTTTCCTAAAATTGACTCTTTAATAAAGAGTCACATGTAACTATTAGTCATCTAATACATTGTTCTTTATCTAATCTACACTACCTTCAATTCACAATAAATGGTTTAGCATCATTTTTTGTATTCTGCTTAAGGATTTTAACCAGAAATCTCAGAAATGAATGCTACCTTTGTGTATCTGCTAACTATTTAGCCACATTATACACCTAGTTAAAGGAACTTAAGAGTGATGCAACTCTATACATCTATTGAAATTGAACAACTCCAACAAGACATTTCGGCTTTAATGGAAATTAACGCGTGGGTTAAGACGTTTTTAGCAAGACCTCATCGCGATCTAGGTAGATCAGGTCCTGTTTGCCCTTTTGTGCCTCAAGCACTTAAGTCCGACAGCATTCGGTCAACAGTTATTCGGGCGAAAAATCTGGAACCACAGCAAATTGAAGAAATTGTTCTGAGTTACCGTGATTCCTTTCTTGAACTGGAGCCGCGAAACAGAGAAGCCGGTATCAATAAAGTCATATTATTAATCTTTCCTGATATTCATCTAGATGATACGGACAAAATGATTGATGCTGTTCAACAAAAACTTAAGCCTTTTTTTGTAGAATCAGGACTAATGTTAGGGGAATTTCACAATCGTACTGAAAGCCCTGGTTTGCACAACCCAAACTTTCGTCCCTTACGCAGTCCCATTCCCCTCTTAGCTATCCGCTACATGGTTGAAGTCGATCTGCCTTTTCTTCAAGGTGCGGAGGATTTAGGCTTACGTGTCAGGTATCTTGAAGCATATTTACGGCTTTTTGATAAAGGTGGGAAAGATAGCGTATATTTAACAAATGCTCGTCGAGCATTGGCATTAGCCAAAACTCAACTGCCACAAGAAAATATATTAGCATCAACTCCCGATATTTCTCCAACTTACGTAACAGAAATCAGCTTACCCGTGCGCCCAGTAGGTTCTTGCCCGTTTGCTCACAGCAGATAATATTGATACGCCGACAAGAAAACGCGTAGCGATTTTTAATTGTAGTCAATTATCCGGACTCAATAAGAAAGTAAAATTGAGATTTTGCCTCGACTTTGCAATGCAGTGCATCTCAAACCCAACAGCTTCGGATATAGCGAGCCTAAATGAGTCGTGAAAATTATTTTTTGAATAAACCGCTCCTGAACCAAGAACGGTTTTGTAAAGAACGAGAGAGAATTTCACAACTGATTTAGGACTGCTATAAAACTCTCTCTACCCATAACCTTTACTCCAGAAGGCTTGCAATGCTCCCTTTTTCAAAGGGTTGAATGGAGATGTAGCCTCTTTAGTGAAGAGGAGATAACGCGCATGTAGGATTTCCCACTATCAGGGTGAGGAATGTGCGTAGTTCCGCTCTTCAGCATTAACCGAACCTGAGCAATTAATTTTACGCCGTAACTTCATTTTGTCCGGAAAGAGTAGGAATTTCTTGTAGAGTGTCATGAAAACACTTGCAGTATTATATGGAATAAAATGCGTTACTTAATTTACAGAGATCTAAAAATAGCCCTACCTGATCTCAACAGCAAACTAGATCTCTGTATTTTCCCAGTAACAGCTATAGCGCTCCGTGTTTTCCTTCTTAAAAATTAAGTTTTTACTACAGACTGTTAAGTGTTAATTACTAAGTTCTGCACAAATCAGATGTATAGAAGTAAGGGTTTTGCTCTACTAAAATTTCACGAAAGTTATATCTGATTTTTAGACTAATCCTGAACATCTACACATATTTTTTAAAGTTGAGGAGATAGAAAAGAAATGTATATAGGTCAACAGAATATTGTGGCGAAGCCAGAACTACAAATGCGGTTGGAGTGGAATGACACTCAAGCGGAGTATCCCCAAGATGCATGTATTCATTTCTTGTTTGAGGCGCAGGTAGAAAAGACACCAGACGCTGTAGCAGTTGTGCTAGAAGATCGGCAAATCACATACCGAGAATTGAACTCTCAGGCAAACCAACTAGCGCATTACTTACAGACATTGGGCGTCAAACCAGAAGTCTTGGTAGGTTTATGTGTAGAGCGTTCCATTGAAATGATCGTGGGAATGTTAGGCATTCTCAAAGCAGGTGGTGCATACGTACCGTTAGATCCAGCCTATCCAATGGAAAGATTGCAGTTTATGCTGTCAGATGCCCTTGTGCCAGTGCTATTAACGCATTCCAAGTTGTACTCGAGATTACCCGAGTCTAATGCACAAGTCGTTTGCTTGGATACAGAGTGGCAGGCGATCGCCTCCTATAGTCAATCCAATCCAGTCAGTGATGTCAATGCTGACAACTTGATTTATGTGATTTACACCTCCGGCTCAACAGGACAGCCCAAAGGTGTAATGATTCCCCATGGTGGCATCGCAAATCAACTCAACTGGCGGCAAACCACTTTTGGATTAACCGCATTTGATAAAGTGTTACAAACAATTTCTTTTAGCTTCGATCCGTCTGTGTGGCAGATATTCTGGCCGTTGTGCTTTGGCGCACAGTTGGTTCTAGCCAAACCAGGCGGACATCAAGACACTAGCTACCTCGTCAAGACTATCATCGAAGAGCAAATCACAGTTCTTGCCTTGGTTCCCTCAATACTGCGCGTGTTACTTGAGGAAAAAGGTATTGAAGATTGTTATTTAAAGCATATCACCTGCGGTGGTGAAGCGTTACCTGTTGAACTGGTAGAACGTTTCTTGGCGCGGATGAAGAAAGAAAATGTTCTGTTGAATTGCTATGGGCCGACAGAAGCTTCGATTGATGCTACCTACTGGACTTGTCAGCGCGGAACTAACTATACGATTGCGCCGATTGGTCGGCCGATAGCAAATACACAAATTTATATTTTAGATGAAGATTTGCAACCCGTCGGTGTAGGTGAACCGGGAGAGTTGCACATTGGTGGTGTGGGACTAGCGCGAGGCTATCTCAACCGTCTGGAACTGACACAACAGAAGTTTATTCCCAATCCTTTGGACAGCAACCAACTGGCACGTTTATACAAGACAGGCGATTTGGCGCGTTACACCAGCGATGGCATTATTGAGTTCCTCGGTCGGGTAGACCATCAAGTGAAGATTCGCGGCTTCCGGATTGAGTTGGGAGAAATTGAAGCTAAACTCAGCCAACATCCGGCTCTGCAACAAACTCTCGTGATTGCTAGAGAGGACGTTCCCGGCGACAAGCGACTAGTAGCCTATGTTGTGGCACAAGCGCAAGTGACTCAGATGGAATTGCGTTCCTTTTTGCGGGATAAGTTGCCTGAACACATGGTGCCTGCAACTTTTGTCTTCTTGGATGCGATGCCATTAAGTCCTAATGGTAAAGTAGACCGTCGTGCTTTGCCTTCCCCAGATGCAACCGAAGTGATTGATGCTAGTAGCTTTGTTTCACCCCGCAACAGCACTGAAGAGGTTTTAGCCGTTCTTTGGGCGGAAGTATTGGGTTTTGAGCGCTTGGGTATTCACAACAACTTTTTTGAATTGGGTGGGCATTCACTGCTGGCAACGCAAGTGATTTCTCGAACACGTCAAGCTTTCAATGCAGACATACCTTTACAGTTGCTGTTTGAAAAACCAACAATTGCAGATTTCGCTAGTGCGATCGCCCAGTTGCCCAAGAATACTGGTGCAAGCCAAAATCAAAGCATTCCGCAACTCGCCAATCGACAGTCGGTTCCCCTATCCTTTGCCCAGCAAAGAATGTGGTTTTCCCAGCAGATGGAACCAAACAGCAGGGCATTTCTTGTCCCCATCGCCCAACGCTTGATCGGCAAACTCAACGTGGGTGTCTTGCAACAGTCGTTGGATGCGATCGCTGCTCATCACGAAGCACTGCGAACCAATTTTATTGCATCACCTGATGGCAGTCCCGTACAAGTCATTGCACAGCCTCGACCAGTTCAACTGAAAGTCATTAACTTAATACACGAGCCACAGCAAGTGGAACAGGTGTTAAACCAAGAGGCATTCTGTTCAATTGACTTAACATCAGACCTAATGCTACGTGGCTCGTTGCTACAAATAGACGACCAAGAACATATCCTATTGCTTGTCATGCACCACATCGCTTCAGATGGTTGGTCGATGGGCATTTTTGGTCAGCAGTTAGCTGCGGTCTATGAAGCCTTTTTAAACGATTTACCAAATCCCTTGCCAAAACTACCCATCCAGTATGCCGACTTTGCTGTTTGGCAACGTCAGTGGCTATCTGGCAAAGACTTAGACACCCAGCTAGACTACTGGAAAAAGCAGTTAGCAGGAACTCTACCCGTACTGGAATTACCCACAGATCAACCGCGACCTTCAGTCCAGAATTACCTAGGGGCGAGTCAATCTTTAGTGCTATCAAAGAACTTGACTGCGGCACTCAAGGCACTCAGCCAAGGGTCAGATGCAACGTTATTCATGACTCTACTCGCAGCATTCAAGACATTGCTGTACCATTACACATTACAAGAAGATATTATCGTTGGAACTCCAATAGCTGGTCGGAACCAGACCGAGACTGAGGGGCTGATTGGGTGTTTCATTAATACAGTTGCCTTACGTACCGATTTGTCCGGCAACCCGAGTTTCGGGGAATTATTGAGTCGGATTCGGAAAGTAGCAATGGATAGCTATGCCCACCAAGATATGCCCTTCGAGAAGCTTGTCGAAGAACTACAGCCAGAACGTAACTTAAGCCGACATCCAGTGTTCGATGTCATGTTCAACTTCATCAACACACCCCAGACGGCTTGGGAACTTTCTGGATTAACCCTCAGTTCTTTAGAACTCAGCGAACCAGAATCAAAATTCTCCATGACTTTATATGCGGAGGAACACTCAGGTGAATTGCGTTTGCAACTTGTGTATCAGCAGGTGCTGTTTTCTGCTGCACGCATGACCTGCCTTCTGAGTCAATTTGAGTATTTACTTGAGCAGATTGTTGCTACTCCCAATCTTCCCATCAAACTATATTCCCTCGTAACACTAGAATCTCGAACTTTGCTTCCAGATCCGAGTGCAGTATTGCCAGAACCAGAGTACGAATTGGTTCCGGCAATGTTTGCCAATTGGGTCAAGCGCACGCCAGAACACTCTGCAATTAGCCAGGGCGATCGCGCTTGGAATTACCGAGAATTGTCGAAGGGCGCACATGCGGTGGCGGAGGTTCTACTGAGTCACGGTATCAAGCAGGGTGAAACTGTCGCCGTGTTCGGACAGCGTAGCTTTGGGCTGATTGCCAGTATGATGGGCATCTTCTTAAGCGGAGGTGTGTTACTAACCATCGATCCCAAGCTTCCTCAACAGCGACAGCAGATCGTGCTGAGTGAAGCCAAAGCTAAGTACCTACTGTATATCAGCGATCAGCACCCAGAAGAAAAATGGGAGTCTCTAACTGTCATCTCTGTGAATCCAGACATAGGGTTACACAGAGACGGAGATGAGGGGGCAATAGACTTCCCAATATTGTCGCCTGACGATGCTGCTTACATTTTCTTTACTTCCGGTACGACTGGTGTTCCTAAAGGGGTCTTGGGTTGCCACAAAGGGATGGCGCATTTTCTGAACTGGCAACGGCAGACTTTTGGCGTTAACCAGAAAGATCGCAGCGCTCAATTGACAGGAATTTCCTTTGATGTCGTCCTGAGAGATGTCTTTTTACCTTTGACAAGTGGTGCTACCCTTTGTTTGCCAAAAGAAGGGGATGAACTAGAACCGACGCGAATTCTACAGTGGTTGGAAAGTGAGCAAATATCTCTGCTGCACACGGTTCCAACGCTAGCCCAATCATGGTTGGTGAATGTACCGACAGAGGTTTCTTTAAGTGCTTTAAGATGTATCTTTTTTGCCGGAGAACCTCTCAAGGATACACTGATACGTCAGTGGTGTGAGACTTTCCCAAAGGCCGGCGAAATCGTCAATCTTTACGGGCCGACAGAAACAACTATGGCAAAGTGCTATTACCGGGTAAATGCTAATCTCCTCCCCGGAGTACAACCTGTTGGTTCTCCGCTTCCAGAAACCCAAGCACTGGTTTTAGCAGACAACAACCAACTGTGCGGTATTGGTGAAGTCGGTCAGATTGTGATTCGGACGCCATTTCGGACTTTAGGCTATATTAATGCTTCTATAGCAGATAGTTCTCGATTTGTCAATAACCCCTTCCGCAACGACGATGACGATTTACTTTACTACACAGGCGATCGCGGACGATATCGTCCAGATGGGACTTTGGAAATTCTTGGTCGCATGGATCGTCAAGTTAAAATCCGAGGGGTACGCATTGAACTCAGAGAAATTGAGACACTCTTAGGTCTTCATTCTGGTGTCCGGGAAGTCGTCGTCGTTGCCCGCGAAGACGAACCAGGTGATCAACGCTTAGTCGCCTATGTCATCTTACAACAGGCATGTACAACTGATGAATTACGGAGCTTCCTGAAGGACAGGCTGCCTAAATACAGCATCCCCTCAGCTTTTGTCATCCTAGATGCTTTTCCCCTCACTCCTAACGGTAAAGTAGATAAACTCGCTCTGCCAATACCAGATCGAAATAGACTTGAGGTGGAGGAAAGCTTTGTTGCCCCACGCGATCGCTTAGAATCTCAATTAACAGAGATTTGGGAAGAAGTTTTAGGCATCCAACCCATTAGCGTCAAGGATAACTTCTTTGATCTGGGTGGGCATTCCTTGCTAGCTGTACGCTTATTCGCCCAAATAGAGAAGACTTTCGGCATATCAATTCCCCTAGCGACACTCTTCCAATCGGGGAATGTAGAGACTCAAGCTAAAATCCTTTATCAAGGACAATTGAGACAGACAGAGAAATCTACGACTTCTGATAGCGTAGTCTCAACAAAGACTTGGTCATCTTTAGTAGAAATTCAACCCAACGGTTCACAGCTACCTTTGTTTTGTCTCCACCCCTTAGGCGGGGAAATCCTGTGTTACCGCCATTTAGCAATGCACCTGGGGTCAGATCAACCAGTTTATGGGTTACAACCACAAGGACTAGATGGCAAGCCGCCTTTCACTCGACTTGAAGACATGGCAGCGCACTACATTCAGGAAATTAAAACCATTCAGCCTCATAGCCCTTATTTTCTCGCAGGTTACTCCTTTGGAGGTGTGATTGCCCTAGAGATCGCCCAGCAACTTCACAAGCGAGGTGAAAAAGTTGGTCTTCTAGTCATGATTGATACCCTTCGTGCTGGGTATAGCAAGCGATCGCCATTATGGAAGCGAGTTCTGTTGCATCTCAATAATATTTTACAACAAGGACCTACCTACCTCACACAAAAGGCTGTAGGCTGGCGCGAGCAAAGTAAGTATGAACTCAAACACAGATACAAGCATTACTTAGATGAGATGCATCATTTAGCGGAGACTGACAAGCACTTAGACATTATCGACGCCAACGCACAGGCTCTGGACGAATATACCTTTCCAGTTTACCCCGGTAAAATGACTCTCTTGCGCACTGAAGATCGGTATCGAGACTACGCTATCGGCATACAATACGATCTTCAATTCGGCTGGGGCGATCTCATTGCTGGCGGAATAGATCTCCAATACATTCCCGGTTCTCACCTTTCCCTACTCGAAGAACCTCATGTTCGGGTGCTTGCAGAAAAGTTGCAGACTTGCCTAAAGCTTGCCAGAGAACAAGCAACCCAATTACTTCCTTCCGGTTCGTGAAGATTAGCTTTTAGAGAGAGGGGGCAATACGGTTCGGTTACAGCAATTTTCACCCAATTGAGTTATAGTGGTCACAACTTAAGTCTTTCTTACGAATGTTTTCACCGACCACAACAGAAATGGTAGATCGAATAATTTTAGTTGCACTTGACTTAATAAATCCTCAACATTTAAGAAACTGGTTTGCTAATTGCTGCTACTGTACCTCATAACAGCCGGAAACGCTGTACCGACGATTGAATGCCTTCTGCCCAGCATGAGCCCATAACGGGTCCAAGCCCCCGGATTTATCCGGAACAAAAAATAAAATCTGTTGCGAGACGCGAAGCGCGCGAAGCCCGCTCTTGGGAAGATCCCCCGGCAGACTTCGCGAGAAACAGGGCGTCCTTGTTTGAATCCCCTGTATGAACGGCAGGGGTCCTTCAGCATAGCTGCCTTCTCAATTCATCATTTTTACGTAGAATATACATTATAATTTTACACTCATAAGCATTATCTAAACGTAAACTTTATGATTAATCAGCTAAAAAATCTTCATTTATTTTATACTAATTATCTCCCTGGATTGTCATCAAAAAGAGGTCATATAATGTTAAAACTTTACGATTGAAATCACTATTTAAACTTTATCTTCACAAAAATTGTGAGAAAAATAATTATGTAGGATTACGTATACTATTGGAAAATAGCAATTCTACTGACTTGTGAACAAAAGTCTTTAATTGCTAATAGCTATGAGCCAGTCTTCAGATTACACGAGCTTTCCAAAATTCAAAAAATTCTTTGTTGAGAAAGGATTTATGTTATGGAAGTTTCATAATTGCACTGAAAGCGCCAGTTTGCACAATTCCAACTTTCGTCCACTACGTAGTTCCATTCCAACTTCTCTGTAAATTCTAAATCCTGACGTTTTGTAGAGCAACTTTGAACAGTCAACTGTTAACAACTTCACCAGTCAATAACATGTATGAACGTAACTTCCTATTAGAAAATACTTGAACGCGATCGCGTTCCTCAATATGTTGTAGTCGGAGATTAAAGAGAAATGGATACATATAAGAAAACGATACAGGAGGGGATTGTGAAGACGACAAAACAGCAAATGCAGGTTGCGAGGTATGACAGCCAAACAGAGTATCCCCAGGATGCGTGTATTCATTTGTTGTTTGAAGCGCAGGTAGAAAGAACACCTGACGCGGTGGCAGTCGTGTTTGAAGACCAACAAATCACATACCGAGAATTAAATGCTCTTGCTAACTCTCTAGGACATTAATGAGCCGCGACTCTAGCGCACGTCTGTACAAGACTGGAGATTTGGCGCGTTACACCAGTGATGGCAACATTGAGTTCCTCGGTCGAGTGGATCATCAAGTGAAGATTCGCGGCTTCCGGATTGAGTTAGGGGAAATTGAAGCTAGACTCACTCAACATCCAGCATTGCAACAGACTCTGGTGATGGCGAGAGAGGACGTTCCCGGTGACAAGCGACTTGTGGCCTATGTTGTGCCACTAGAGCAAGTCAGCCCGATAGCATTGCGCTCTTTTTTGCGCGATAAGTTGCCCGAGTACATGGTACCTGCAACCTTTGTCTTCTTGGATGCCATGCCATTAAGTCCGAATGGTAAGATAAATCGCCTTACTTTGCCAGTACCCAATTCAGTTAGACAAGAGACCGAAAAAACCTTTGTTGCCCCCCGCTACGAGTTGGAAAGTAGAATGACGCAGATTTGGGAAGAAGTTTTAGATATTCAACCCATTGGAGTGAGAGAAAACTTCTTTGACTTGGGAGGTCATTCCTTTTTAGCTATCCGCTTATTTACTGAAATAGAAACAAAGTTTGGTATAAAACTTCCATTAGCCTCTCTCTTCCCATCAAGTACTATTGAGGCTCTTACTCAGATTCTTGATCAAGAAGAATTGGGACAAGGTGAAAGACATACGACTATGAAGCCTAGTGTGTCAACACTTTGGTCATCCCTAGTAGAAATTCAGCCCAAGGGTTCCGAGCCACCTTTGTTCTGTATCCACCCCCTTGGTGGAGAGATCCTGTGTTACCGTGATTTGGCAAGGTATCTGGGGTCGAACCAACCAGTTTATGGTTTACAATCACTGGGGCTAGATGGCAAGCCTCCTTTAACTCGGGTTGAAGACATGGCATCTTACTACATTCAGGAAATCCAGACTGTTCAGCCCAATGGTCCTTATTTTCTATTAGGGTACTCCTTTGGAGGTATAGTTGCTTTCGAGATGGCTCAGCAACTCCACAGGCAAGGTGAAAAAATTGGTATTTTAGTGACGATTGATACCTGTCTTCCTGGTAATTGGAAACGATTGCCATTCCTGAAACGAGTTCCATTGCACTTGGATAATATTTTACGACAAGGATCTGCTTATTTCCGCCAAAGGGCTAGGGTGTGGGGTGAGTGGGGTAAGTCTCATTTTCAACAGAAATACAAGCATTACTTAAGTGTAGTGCATCATTTACCGGAAAATGACCAGCACTTAGACATTATGGATGCTAACACACAGGCTCTGGACGAATATACGTTTCAAGTTTACCAAGGAACTATGACTCTGTTGCGAACAGAAGATCGGTATCGCGAGGAAGTGGTAGGCATAGAATACGATCCCCAATTTGGTTGGGGCGATCTGATCGCGAGAAGAATAGATGTCCATTACGTTCCCGGTTCCCACCGTTCCCTACTTCATGAACCCCACATCCAAGTCCTTGCAGAAAAATTGCAGGCTTGCTTAAAGGGGGCTAGAGCTTGACACTCTCCGGGCTAAAGCCACGGAGATTCTGAAGAGTTTTCACTCAACATATCCCTATTACTAGTACAGCGGGCGCGTAAATAAAGCAACCCTGACGCTCATTCCTCGCTAACGGGTGACGCTCGTGCCGACGCTCCTGACGCTCGCCAATCCCACGAGTGTAAGTCGCGCTCACGAATGGCTTTAGAGAGACTCCATTAGAAGAAAAGCTGTTAGAGATGTTGGAACAAGAGTATACGATTGCTACCAAGTCACCTAAAATGAAACTTTGGACAACAAATGACGGAAAATGGGACAGTTATTGACTGAGTGTCAATGTTTTACAGAAATCTATTTACGCTTACCAATTAATTGCACGGAGATAAAAGCGATGGAAACTGAGAAAAATCTGCCAATAGAGCATCAAAATATACCAATAAATCATCGAAGTTTGCACGAATTTTTGTACAGTTCCGACGACGAACACACCGCTATTGAAGTGCCTGTAACGCCTGATTTGGCAAACAATGCTTTGATTGTCCTACCATTGGAGACTTGGTGTGCGGCTTCCCAGAATGGGAAAATCGCGGGTGTTTACGCGATTTTGGATACAGAACGCTACACGCAGTACGTTGGCTATTCCCGGAATGTGTTGCTTTCCTTGAACGGTCATAAGAGCCAAAATGGTGAGCAAAAGTGTGCTTTCGTGCGCGTACAGACATTCAAGTTCCCGAAGCGCCAAGATATGGAAGATTTACGCGATGCGTGGATCGCAGAATTAGAGAGTGTTCCACCCGGTAATGCTTCTGAAAGCGGAATGTGGGCTAGTACGGTAGGCGAAGTTGCCCGTGTGATGTCAGAGGCGGAACGCAAAGCCTACGAGGAAAAAAAGCTGAAATTGCGTCAAGCAATGGCTGACACAAACCTCTCTAAAGAGTCAGAAACAATTGATGCGAGTGATGCTCTTCGTCGGCGTCAATTAGAAGCTGCTGTGGAGAACGATAACTGGAGTACAATTATCGACGCACAGACGCAGGAAACCAAGTCTTAAGCAATTCAAACAGAGCCTGCCACACGTTGGAGGGTTGCGATCGCTCGCTCCCGTGCGTTGCGGTTTCTCGATCAGGCTTCGCCGAAGACTTCCAAACCAGGAATCCATCGAGTACTTAACCAAAGCAGCGCATGTACAAGGCGGGGGGACTGATGATCGCTCTCGCAGGCTCGCTCATTGATGTCGCCCAGAGTGTCGGATATCAATCCGAGGTGGCGTTTTTGAAGGCATTCAAGCGGTGAGCGGGTCAATCTCCAACTTTGGCTGTTCAAATCTTCCAGGTTTTGGTCTTGCTCGCAGATACGTAATTCAAATTCCGGTGCATAGGCAGCAAAGCATTGGTTCATATCCTTACAGTTACAAGTATCGAGTATATTACCATAAATGTTACGTATTTTTTGCTATTCTACTCGTTCATTAGACATAAGGCAGAGAGCATCCGCTTGAAGCAAAAAAGTATTTATTAATGCTCTTTTTTAAGTAAAATTACTGCTAATTTCTTATAAGGATCGTACATGCTATTTGGGATGGAATTCGATATCTACAACTAACGAGATTTAAGTCGGGAAACTTCAGAGTGTCCAAAGCACATGAGACGCTCCCAGCAAGACTTTTCTGGCCTCAATCCTAGCCTTATCCTGTCATTTTTAGATTGACAAACCACAGTTATCGGTAAAATTACGCTAACACTTTAACAAAAAATATTGCCTTAATTGAAAGTAGGTTCATTTACCACTAGTGACGACTTCGGCGGCAAGGCTCAAGGATGAAAGCACCATTACCTGATAACGAAAAACAGAGAATCGAGACGCTTTTGCAGTATAAAATCCTCGATACTCCAGCCGAAGAAGTCTTTGACGACCTCACTCGTTTAGCATCGTATATTTGTGGAACGCCGATCGCTTTAATCAGCTTAAGTGATACCAACCGCCAGTGGTTTAAGTCAAAAGTCGGTTTAGATGCGCTAGAAATACCCCGAGATGTCACATTCTGCGCTCACAGTATCCTACAAAACGACGTTTTTGTTG
This sequence comes from uncultured Scytonema sp., assembly GCA_937873135.1. Taxonomy (GTDB): domain Bacteria; phylum Cyanobacteriota; class Cyanobacteriia; order Cyanobacteriales; family Nostocaceae; genus Rhizonema. The sequence continues at coordinate 15,663 of CALMVQ010000071.1, forward strand.
TTAGTAATACAACTGAGGACGAACGGTTTGCCACAAATCCATTAGTGATCTCTGACCCCAATATCCGGTTTTATGCTAGTGTCCCCTTAATTAATCCAGAAGGATATGCTTTGGGAACACTCTGCGTCCTTGACTACTTACCACGAGAACTCACGGACGACCAAGTAGAAGCATTACGAAGACTGAGTCGCCAAGTGATCAAGCAAATGGAACTGCGACGCAATTTAGCAAGTTCGGTTCTCACCACTCATGAACGCAAACAAGATCAAAAAGTCCGCAGACAATTCTTTAAACAAATTGCTGGCGGGTTTGGGATAGCGTCGGCAATTTTAGTTCTCATTGGCTTGTTTTCCTACCGAGAGACAAGAGTCTTTATCGAGCAAACTAATCAGGTTAGACTAACTGAAGAGAAAATCAACAGTCTTGAAGAACTGCTGTCGAGCATCAAGTCTGCTGAGACAGGACAACGCGGTTACATACTTACAGGAGAACAGCGTTACCTAGAACCGTATCAAATAGCACTGACAAAAATTGAGCCACAAATTCAGGAATTGAAGAATTTAACAGGGAATAAACGCCACCAACAAAAACAGATATATCAGCTTCAATCCTTGATAACAGCCTCACTAGCGGAACTCAAGCAGACAATTGACTTGCGCCGAAGCAAGGGTATTAAGCCAGCGTTGCAGATGATTCTCACAGATCGGGGGCAGAATCTTATGGATGAAATTCGCCTGCTCATCCGTAGCATTCAGAACCAGAATAAGGAGTGGCTTCAACAGCAGTTACAAGCAACAGAAGTTAGTGCGAACCAAACAATTTTGACACTAGCGATCGCAATCGCCATGAGTTTAAGTGTTCTTACTGTTGTCTACTATTTGATCTACCGTGAGATTCTTGAACGTAAACATACAGAGGAATCACTGAACAAGGAACGCAACTTTATTTCCGCAGTTGTAGATACAGCCAGCGCCTTAGTTGTGGTTTTAGATCCCCAAGGGCAAATTATCAGATTCAATCACGCTTGCGAGCAAACAACGGGTTACTCATTTGAAGAGGTAAGAGGTCGGCCTTTCTGGAACTTGTTCTTACTTCCCTTAGAAATACAGCCGATGAAAGCAGTTTTTGAGCAAATCCGTTCTGGTCAAACTAGTGAAATGCTTTATGAGTACAAAAACTACTGGGTGACAAAGAAAGGAAGTAGAAGGCTGATTGCGTGGTCGAACAGAATCCTACAAGATGATCGCGGAGCGGTTGAGTACATTATTGGTACTGGGCTTGACATTACTGATCGCCAAAGGACTGAACAGCATCTCAATTCTCAATATGCTGCAACTAAGGTGTTAGCAGAGGCTGCGACGATTGACGTTGCTATTCCCCAAATCCTTCAAGCGATTTGCGAAAGTTTGGGATGGGATTTGGGGGAAATTTGGTTAGTAGATGGATCTGCAAATATTTTGCATTGTCTGGATATTTGGCATAAAACATCCCTAGAGATATACGAGTTTAAAGCAATCTCAAAGGCTACAACTTTTGCCTTAGGAGTCGGACTACCCGGTCGCGTATGGGCTAATTATCAACCTGTTTGGATTGTTGATGTCGTTGAAGATGTCAACTTTAAAAGATCTAAAATCGCCGCTCAAGTCGGATTGCATACAGCTTTTGGTTTTCCTGTGTTTAGTGGCAACACAACCGTTGGCGTGATGACTTTCTTTAACAGAGAGATATTGCAACCCGATACAGATTTGCTGATGGTGATGACTTCTATTGGGAACCAAGTGGGTCAGTTTATCAAGCGCAAGCAGGCAGAAGAAGAACTTTACCGCCAAAATTTGCGAAGTCATCTATTTACCGAAATCACCCTCAAAATTCGCCAATCCCTACAAATTGAAGAGGTTCTCCAAACTACAGTGACAGAGGTACAAAAGATTCTTAAGAGCGATCGCGTCTTAATCTATCAACCTTCACCAGATGGATCAAGAAGCATCGTTACAGAAGCCGTCGTTTCTGGCTGGGCTGCGATCAAAGGGCAAAACCTCATCGACTCGTACTTGAGAGCGGAATACATACAGCAGTACTGTCTGCAACAGTACCGTCAACACGGAGTTACCACGCTCCCTGACTTAGATATGATGGAAGTCCAAGCAAGTCATGTGGAATTACTGCAAAAGTTTGGAGTCAAAGCTAATTTGGTCGTGCCAATTCTAGTAAAAGAAGAACTCTGTGGTTTGCTGATAGTCCATCAGTACTCGAATTCATGCCAGTGGTCGATCTTTGAAACTCATCTGTTGCGGGAACTTGCTAACCAAGTCGGTATTGCGATCGCTCACGCCCAACTTTTAGAAGCAGAAACTCATCAGCGACAAGAATTGGAAGTTGCCCGTCGCCAAGCCGAGTTAGCGTCTCAAGCCAAAAGTGCTTTTTTGGCAAATATGAGTCATGAAATCCGCACGCCGATGAATGCCGTGTTGGGCATGACTGGACTTATGTTGGAGACTTCCTTAACCCCGGAACAGCGAGATTTTGTGGAAACAATTCGCATTAGTGGAGACTCTCTATTAACCTTGATCAACGAGATTTTAGATATATCTAAACTTGAGGCTGGGGAGATGGCATTGGAAACCTTAGATTTTGATTTGTCTACCTGTGTGGAAGAGGTGTTGGATTTACTGGCTCCCCAAGCACATAATAAGGGATTGGAAATTGCGGCGTTGATTTATCGTAACGTTCCTACCCATCTTCAAGGAGATGCCAGTCGTTTGCGGCAAATTTTGATGAACTTGATAGGTAATGCGATCAAGTTCACCAGTGCTGGAGAGGTGCTAGTACGGGCAGAGTTGCGCTCTGAAACTTCTACGACAGTCACAATCCACTTTGTGATCGCAGATACTGGCATTGGTATCACCCCAGAAGATCAAGACAAACTCTTTACCCCATTTACCCAAGTGGACGATTCCACTACCCGCAAGTATGGAGGTACGGGTTTAGGATTAGCTATTTGCAAACAGATAGTAACTTTGATGGGAGGAGAAATTGGGGTAGAAAGTCATTTGGGGCAAGGATCTAAATTTTGGTTTGAGATTCCTTTTGCTCTTGCACATCAGCCTGTTTCTCCTGTACAGGATAGCGGGTTTCTAATTGATCGACGTTTATTAGTGGTAGATGACAACGCTACCAATCGCAAAATTGTCTATCATCAAGTTACCCATTTGGGTATGCATGTGGATGAAGCGGATAGTGCTGTTGATGCCCTCAAAGCTTTACAAGATGCAGCCAACCAGAAGATACCCTATGATGTGGTATTGGTGGATATGCAAATGCCTTGTACAGATGGACTGACTCTAGGAGCACAAATTAAGGCCAATTCTGCGATTGCTGAAATCCCTTTAATCATGCTGACGTCTGCCTCTATCAATTATCGAGATGAAGTGCAACGGGCACTCAACATCGGATTTGCAGCTTATCTGGTCAAACCCGTCAAGCCATCTCGACTACTCGATACCATTATGAATGTATTAGGAAGCCAGCCGTTCGCCGAAGTTTCCTCAGTTGAGGCGAGGAGCGTCGGGAGACAAGGGGACGCGGACAGAGCAGATTTCCCCTCTCCTGCTAAATCCAAGTTAAGAATTCTGCTAGCTGAGGATAATCTAGTAAATCAAAAAGTCGTCTTGAAGCAGCTCAATAGTTTAGGCTACGCTGCCGATGTTGCCGCCAATGGAAAAGAAGTTTTGCAGATGTTGGAAACAATTCCCTATGATTTGATTTTCATGGACTGTCAAATGCCGATTATGGACGGTTTGGAAGCCACAAGAGAAATTCATCGTTGGGAAAAAGGTTCCTTTGCCAGAGGTCGTCGTCCGGTAATCATCGCCATGACAGCTAATGCTATGAAAGAAGACCGCCAAATGTGTCTGGATGCAGGTATGGATGATTATCTTAGCAAGCCGATATTAAAAGAAAAATTAGCAGCGACACTAGAACGTTGGACAGACACAATCGTCACCTCAGAAGTAAGTCCGTCCAAGCAGATTCTTTCCAATCTCGACTCACCTGATATCCTCATTGATTGGGAATATTTGCACCAGCTATCGGAAAACAACGAAGAATTTGAATTAGAGCTATTGCAAGTGTTTGTTGACGATACCCGATATCATTTAGAAGTCACCAAGGCGGCGATCGCGAATAGCGACTTTCAGCAAATCATGCGCGAAGCTCATCACTTTAAAGGTGCTAGTGGTAATATAGGAGTAACACCAATACGAATAGCTGCAGAAGAATTAGAACAACTTGCTCACCATCAAGAGCGTAGAGGGTCGGATGATATTATATCAGAATTAGAAGGTTATGTCAACCGCATTGAAGACATTCTGGTATCATTTCACACTTGAATAACGGTAATTAATAGTTAACATATAACTGAATATGTTAATTACCAATGTGGATGCGGTTTTCGACCTCAGCAAACTTATCTTGTGCTATCTGTTCGCTACCTAATAGTGAAACAACTATTCCTACCAAAAACGCTAGCGGAATAGTGATTAAGCCTGGGTTTTTTAGAGGGAAGGGGGCTGAAGCGTGCTTGAGAATAGTGACTTGAATAGTTGGTGATAAATAAATGAGTACTAACGAGGAAAGCGTACCGACTAACATACTCGCTACCGCACCATTGGTGGTGAAACGTCGCCACAGCATCGACAGGAGTAAAGCGGGGAAGTTGGCACTGGCTGCAATTGCAAATGCTAAACCCACCATATAAGCAACGTTTTGTCCCTTAAACAAAATACCCAGCAACATTGCCAACGCACCTAACAACAGTGTTGCGAAGCGGGCTACTTTCAATTGTTCTGTCTCGTCAGCACGTACAGAGCGTACAACATTCACCCACAAATCATGAGACAATGCCGCAGCCCCTGAAAGCGTCAAACCAGCAACAACTGCCAAAATCGTTGCAAAGGAAACAGCAGCAATAAAGCCCAAAAAAGCATTACCGCCCAGAAATTGCGCTAACATTGGCGCAGCCATATTACCACCAGTGCCAATTTTTTTAATAGCATCTTGACCTACCAATACCATAGCTCCAAAGCCAAGAATGAAGGTGAGGAGGTAAAAAACGCCAATAAAAGCTGTAGCATATGTTACTGAATTCCGAGCTTCTTTAGCGTTAGGTACAGTATAGAAGCGCATCAGAATATGGGGTAATCCTGCTGTGCCGAACATCAGTGACATCCCTAAGGAGATAGCATCAAAGGGATCAGAAACTTGTTTACCAGGAGCCAATACACCTTTATACTTAGCTGCGGCAGCGCTAAATAGTGTCAAGGGGTTAAAATCAAATTGTGCCAACACTAAAATCGCTAGCAATATAGTTCCACCTAGCAACAAAATTGCCTTGATAATTTGTACCCAAGTGGTGGCAATCATCCCGCCGAAAATCACATAAGCCATCATCACACACCCGACGACGACAACAGCTAATTCATAGTCAAGCCCAAATAGTAGCTTGATCAGTTCGCCTGCACCTACCATCTGGGCAATTAAGTAGAAGCTGATCGTTGCCAAGGTGCCAACAGCTGCTGCTATTCGTACTGGCACTTGCCGCAAACGATAAGCCACCACATCAGCAAAAGTGTACTTGCCTAAATTACGCAGTGGCTCAGCTATCAAGAACATAACGATGGGCCAGCCCACCAAGAAACCGATAGAATAAATTAAGCCGTCAAAGCCATTGAGTGCTACTAGCCCAGTAATGCCTAAAAAGCTAGCTGCACTCATAAAATCCCCTGCTAATGCCAGCCCATTTTGCAAACCGGTGACATTACCCCCAGCTGTATAGAAGTGGGATGTACTTTTTGTTTGTTTTGCTGCCCAGTAAGTAATGCCCAAGGAAAAGGCAATAAATACAAAGAAGAAAAGTATAGCTAGTGGGTTAAAGTGACCGAGACTAGCAAGATCTACTTCAGCAAGTAGGAAATTATCCCATAAATTATTCATATTGTTGATTATTATTAACAATTAACCATTTCCTTTACTTGCGTGTAAGTTGAGCAATTTTATCGTCGTAATGATTGTTTGCCCAGCGCACGTACATAAAAATTAATATCCATGCAGAGATAATTACTAGCGCTCCCAGCAAAATACCAAGGCTGAGTCCTGGAAGCACTAACGACCCTAATAGCTGCTTATTGAATGCAATTAGCAGAATAAAGCCAAAGTAAATAAACATCATTGCTCCACTCAGTATCAGAGATACCCGCCATCGTTGAGCGGCGAGAGCTTGGAGAGCTTTTGTGCGTTCCATCTTTTTCTTTACAATGTGTAAGGTGACACTAATTTGGTACAGCGACAAATTAGTGTCATCGAAGGTGTGAAGCTTGGACTCAAAGACTGTTTAGCCTAGAATCAGCACGCTTAACTTATAGGCTGCGTCAACACAAATGGTTGAGAGCCTGAAGTGATCATGCTCAGCTTGATGACACGAATTTGTCTCGACGCTATTTAATTTATCACTGTACAATACACAAAGCAAAGTACCTATACACTTAGTTTTGATTTACAGGAGACGTTGCGATTGCATGTATAGCCCTTATGTTTAACTAAGTAGATCGGATAGAATAAACCAGACTCCAGGTTGGAAAGATCGTCGTGGCTAAGCGAAGCGTATTAAAAGTTCGTGAAATTTGCCGATATCGTTCGTTAAAATCCCTGGGAAAATCGCCCATACATCATTTCTATTAATGTCTGTTGCCCAATAGCAATCCTCCTTCAATTTTTGGAATTCTGGTCTAGAGTATGCAATACATGACTCTGCTTTAAATTTGCCACAGTTAGGCATTGCCCACCTGAAAAAATTTATATAACTAAATTTAATTGATATTTTTTTTTCTTTAACAAGTTTTTGTAAAAAAATCTGGTATAGTGGCGTTGTGTTTTTTCTGAGTATCTGACTTTCAAGCATTCCAAAAACTGGGTTTACAGTCGTCAATCAGCGAGATAGAATAATGGAGATCTTATTTTTAGGCAGTGAAGAGAGTCATAATATTATTGGATGTTATGCCAATATTGAAGCTTTCGCAGCGGTTGTAGTCACAGTCTTCAAAGATAATAGTAGATACGAAATCATTGATTGCTTGTTACGGCGTCGGCTTGGACTAAAGGCAATTGCTGATGATTTGGTCGAGTTATCCAACATTCATAAAGTTAAACATTTGAGTGGAAACTCTATTGCAGAGACTGTTTACCGTGGTGGTACACTCGATAAGAATTACGAATTTTCTGTCGATATCCAATGGGAAACAAACGAAATCAATGTTGAGAAAATGTTGTTTTTGACCGAATGTTATCTGAATGAAGATAGGTTGAAGATAGCTGCTGATCTTGAAAATGCCATGGAGAAAGAACTACGGTATTTCGATGTACGGCGATATGTGGAAGATCATCGCGCAAGTCACAGATTATTTGCGTTTTTTCACGCCATTACTGCGGCTCGTCCCATAACCCCAGCATGGGCTGCTTAATTAGGAATACGTACGTCCTTCCTTTGTCATAAGTACTTTCTTCTGTCGGCGCTTTGGTTTCCCAAAGCGCTCCTTTAACTTGACTCCCGCACGCATCCAGGCATCGAAGGACGAGAATGACTGACTCAAATCGAATTAGAACTGGGTAAAACCGAACCAAACCTCACATAGAGCAACTGTTTACACTCTTTTCATACAATTCCGGTATGAATTTATATTTTCTTCACCTAGGAGTGGAAATTACAAGCGTAAGATATACGTATATACAGACAATAACTAACTTAAGCTCTATAAATCAACAAATGCGACGCCTCTAGAAATCTCTAGAGGCGTTTCAGCATTTTTATCGATACTTAATAACTCCTTGGAAACCGATTGCTTCCAACAATCACGCGTTTATACTAATTTCAAAATTATTTGCAACACATGAATCTATCTTAAAAAGTAAAAAGTAAAAAGTAAAAAGTAAAAAGAGAATCCCCATAATTAAAATTAGGGGATCTTACGCTCACCTTTTTTGCTCGCACTATGTGTCCCCTTAAAAAATATTTTTTGGTTTTCCATCGATTTGGCGGCTTGAAACCGTTTTTTCTTTTTCTTTATGAGTGCTTTTTAACTTTTAACTTTTGCCTTGTTCTGTCAAGGTTAACTTCCAAATGTTGCTTCTATATAAAACCTCTTTTTATTAGTATTATTTTTGACCAGCCCTTCGGGCAAGGCAGAGGGCAGAGGGCAGAAGGAAAAATGTAGTTTTTTATACCTCCGTTTTTTTTGTCCTGCCTTGCCCAAATCGGCTCTGTGCCCCCACCATACCTTTATGTTGGTGGTCTTCAATCAATGGGGGTTCAAACCCCTATTGTATTGTCTTATACCTTCTGCCCTCTGCCTCCAGCATAGCTGCCTTTCTTTTTGACATTTAAACCTAGATAATACGGTTAATCTATGAGAGCTTTCACACTCTCTTCACCAGCTTTTATTATTTTTACTGATGTTAAAACTTCCGTCTCACCAAAAGACTGAAAAATCTGCCAGCCTCATTACAAGTAAGGGGTTTAGAGCCAACGTTGAAGCGGAAAAATCGCCCCAATTGTCAACTGGTATACAAAAAGAACAACTTTTCATGGGGCGATTTTTCCGGAGGCTGGCAGATTTTTCTAGGTAAAAGCCCAACCGCAACAGAGGAGTATGAAAAGAAAATACATCATCAAAATCTTAGATTTATGGCACAGCCTCATTCAGCAGACAAAGATGGCTTTCTCTATCCTCGGATTCGCTACCAAGGTCAAGTTAAGCCAGAGAACTTAGTCTTTAATGCCAATCTCCAAGAATTTGCTCAAAAGGTCAGTTACATTACTGCTTTTGAAACTAGAGGAAAACTTTCTCCTACTGAAGCATACGAGCAGATTAAGACTCTGTGGTATCAATTGAAATATAGTAAAAAAGAATTAGGAATTGGTACAAACGACGACTCTAATGTTGATAGTTGAATTCCAAATCAGTAAGGACACGAATAAACAAAATTGGTTATGGGCGTCATTTATCAATGTGTAATAAGACGCGCAGTCTTGTTAATTGACAATGCCCTCTTGACTTAAGAGATCTGATGCTACCAATCCTTTTTGAATAGCTAAGACTGCTGCTTGAGTGCGATCGCGTACCTCTAGTTTTTGCAAAATAGCATGGACGTGAACCCGCACTGTACCGGGGGCTATGTAGAGAATTTTCGCAATTTCTTGATTGCTTTTGCCAGCAGCCACCAGTGCCAGAATTTCTTGCTCGCGCTTCGTCAACGAGTTTTCAGGCTGTTCAGTAGTTGATATTGACAACACTGATGTGCGGTTGTCCTCAAAAGCCGCTCGAATTTCATAAGTTGCTGTTCTATCCCACCAAGAAGCCCCTGCCACTACAGATCGCAGTGCTAATATCAGAGATTCCGGAGGGATTCCTTTGAGACAGTAACCTTGTGCCCCTGCCTCAATTAACCGTAAAATCAATGCTTTTTCCGAACGTGATGTTAAAACTAAAATAGGTAAGTTCGGCTGCTGCTGTTTAATTTGACGACACGCCTCAATGCCACCGATGCCGGGTAACCCGATATCTAATAGAACTAAATTCAGGGGATAGCGATTTGCAAATTCTACTGCTTGTTCGCCATCTTCTGCTTCTGCAACAATTTCTAAATCTGCCTCCTGTTGCAATCGCATCTTCAAACCGAGGCGAAACAGTTCATCATCTTCAACAAGTAAGATTTTTAGCGTTGCCCCTGGTTTCATTTTAGAATTCTTTTCTGAGGTAAGGTGTTGTCTATTTAAATTATACTCCTGCTGGTGCCGTCTTTGGAATCTAGACAAACTTGTCCCATCGCGGCCAATACCGTTCGGTTAAGGAATTTAAAAAGCATGCAGGTAGGCAGTTCTTGAGCAGTTCCCGTAGAGTTGCAGTCCCCACACAAAGAACTCTTTTGGGGGTGAGCCTCAAGAACACAAATATACCGTATTGGGGCAACTCCTGCAAGGGGGCAAAAAATATGTTAACTGAGAAGATTTTCGAGACATAAATGTTTTAGTTTTTTCTGTAGATTCAGTTGGATATTATATGTGAATCGTTACGAAATTCGGGGCTAGAGTAACCACAGCTTCTTAGGTACTTTAATAATTGATAATTTGAAAAGTGACATAAAGATTTTATTCAGATTGAATTCAAAGTATCGATAAGTTGGGCAAATAACTTTCCTCATGCCTATAATATTAAATTAGCTTAGGCAGTTAATCTGCTTAGTGAACACAGATAATGACAACTCGTCTGAACTAATGCGTGTTCTAGCAATACTTAAAGTCAGTTAACTAAAGGTTGTAGAGCCACCCTTTGCATTGTAAGTAGATAACTTTTTCTACTTACAACTGTTGAAATTTCAACTCAAGCATAAGTCATATAAGATGTAAGGAGAAAATTATGTCCCTAGAAAATGTCAAAGCTTTCTATGAAAAGCTAGCAAGTGATGAGGCTTTCCGCACCCAAATTCAAGGCGTTAACAGTAAGGATGAATGCAGCAAAATTGTCAAGAGTGCTGGCTATGATTTTACCCTGGAAGAGTATGAAGAATATACGACCCAATTGTTGGAGTCAAGTTCTGATAACGGTGAAATCGGGGAATTGAATCAAAAAGAACTGGAAGCTGTTTTTGGTGGCGCTTCGTCAATCATTGGAAGACCCATCATACAACCGCATTATGGAGTTATTTGGCGACCGATTGACCCTCAGCCTCTGTATGGTGTTGTATCCAAAGCTCCCGAGCTATAGGGAAGTTTGAAGCATAAACTCAGATTTCTTGGCAAAGAAAAAGTATCCCTTTCCTAAATAACTTAGTTGAGGATAAATTGATGACCTATCGCAGAATTAGTTATGCAGTTTGGGAAATTACCTTGAAGTGCAATCTAGCCTGTCAGCACTGTGGTTCTCGTGCAGGTCATACCAGAGCGCAAGAACTTTCAACAGCAGAAGCTCTTGATTTGGTCAAACAGATGGCGTCCGTCGGGATTACAGAAGTCACCATTATTGGAGGTGAAGCTTTTCTACGTCCTGATTGGCTGGAAATTGCCTCTGCGATTACCTCTGCTGGGATGGTCTGTGGGATGACCACTGGAGGATATGGTATCACTTTAGATACCGCTCGCCGGATGAAAGAAGCTGGAATTAAAGTGGTTTCTGTCTCAGTTGATGGTTTAGAAGCAACTCATGACCGTATTCGCGGGAGAGTTGGCTCCTGGCAATGGGCGTTTAAAACCATGAGCCATCTCAAGGAAGTAGGTATTCCCTTCGGCTGCAATACTCAAATTAATCGTCTGTCTGCACCAGAATTTCCCCTGATTTATGAACATTTGCGCGATGCCGGAATCTTCGCTTGGCAAATACAGTTAACTGTACCGATGGGGAATGCCGCAGATAATAGCCAGATTCTGCTGCAACCTTATGAATTGTTGGATGTGTATCCGATGATTGCCCGTGTTGCCCAAAGAGCAAAGCTTGAAGGGGTGCAAGTTCAGCCAGGGAATAATATTGGCTACTACGGACCCTATGAGCGACAGTTACGGGGAGGAGATGCTTGGTCTTTTTGGCAGGGATGCACGGCTGGACTATCTGCTTTGGGCATTGAAGCAGATGGTGCTATCAAGGGTTGTCCCTCACTGCCTACTACCGCATACACTGGTGGTAACATCCGCGACCACTCTCTGCGGACAATTATTGAAGAGACAGAAGAATTGCGGTTTAATCTGGGGGCTGGTACTCCCAAAGGAACGGAGCATCTGTGGGGTTTCTGCAAAACTTGTGAATTTGCAGAACTTTGTCGTGGTGGCTGCTCTTGGACTGCTCATGTTTTCTTTGACAAGCGAGGGAATAACCCTTACTGTCATCACCGCGCCCTCACTCAGCAAAAACGGAGTATTCGAGAAAGAGTGTTTCTCGCGCATCCGGCGGAGGGGAATCCTTTTGATAATGGCGAGTTTGCTCTGATCTCAGAACCGATTAATGCCCCATGGCCAGAAAACGATCCGCTTCACTTTACTAGCGATCGCATTCAGTGGTCAGAAAGTTGGTTTTCTGAACCAGAGTTAGCAACTTCAGTGGTTGGTTGAAACCATTCAAAACTGCACGTACCCTCATTGCCATGAATTATATCTCCACTGATTCTCTGCCTGAAGAAAATGCGACGATTGCTGACGACCAAACTCAGGACAACTCTTTAACACCCCTATTACCTCGCTCAGCTTGGGATAGTCAGTTAGCTTATTTGAGAGTTGTTTTTAGAGCTAAGAAAGCTTTAGATCGAATCGAGAAAGAAGCCGATGTGTTGAGTAGGTAATTTTGTCACAATTTGGTTTTAGTCAGCATGTTAAACAAACTAAGTAATTTGCCTGATAAATGGTTAACTCTTAGTTCAATTCCAATTGAAAAGGAAAATTAAAATGACTGAAAAATTTAGAAAGCACAGCATTGAAATTAATGAGATGATTGGTGATGCTATCAATAATGCGCTGAGCCGACGGAACCAAGCTATTGATTCTCAAGACGCTTTATCAACTTTGTCTTTGGAGGCTTAGATCTTGCACCTCTCCGTATCAACCCAGGCAACGCAAAAAGATGCGCGATAAGGCTACCTGATTTTTATTGGTTTTGATCGCTAAATCAAGGGTTACAGTTTAGTACTGAGTAATCAAAATACATCCGTATTTCCAGATGCAAGATGTGAGTTAAGCAAAGCTTTCTAGATGTATTTAAGTAATGTAAGGAGAAAATCATGTCCCTAGAGAATGTCAAAGCTTTCTACGAAAGACTTACGAGTGATCAAGCTTTCCGCGCTCAAATTCAAGGCTCTAAAAGCCAGGATGAATATTGCAAAATTGTCAAAGGTGCTGGTTACGTTTTCACTCAGGAAGAGTTGGAAGAATATACGGCTGAATTGTTGGAGTCAACTGCTGCTGAGGAAAGTCTGAGAGATTTAAATGAAAAAGAATTGGCAGCTGTTTTTGGTGGTTTCACGTTTCCATTCTACCTGGTGCGGCCGCAGCCGCTGTATGGAGCTGTAGTGTCTGAACCTCCGATCTTGCACCTTCTCAATAAGGGGTAACTGTAGCTGAGAATGTTCTCAGAGATCTGAATGGAAGAGAATTAGAAGCTTTTGTTGGTCAGATCAGTGTGTTGCTTAGACGGATATATGGCAATGTGCAGATGTTATAACATAGTGTTCTAAAGTCAGAAGTTTTCTGGCTACCTTCCTACTCTCCTTAGATAAATTTGATACTGAGTTTCATATCTATTATCTTTCAACCCAAGATAAATATTGGGTTAATTTTTGATGTCTTTTTATCATAATTTTTTATTAAAAGTGTAAATGAAAATTAAAAGAGACATAATTTCAATACCACGTTTTTAAGCGTGGGTTTCCTTCTGCCTTCTGCCCTCTGAATGGCATTCAAATTATGGAGTAATATCGCCCCTTTATAAGCGAGGGAGAGCCATTGTATATTTTAATTACTCCTGCTTTGGTTATAGACAACATCACTAACTAGCTTGCTTTTGTTAAGAGCAACATCAAGCTCAACTTGCTCAACTTGTTGCTTCAGCCATTCTCCTAACAACTCTGACAGAATTTGCTGGCGTTGCTGTTTATCCAATTGTGGTTGAATAATTTCCTCGACAAAAATTAGATATACTTCCGAAGGCGTCACGATGGGTTTAAGAACCTGGGGTGGTTTAGCAGCAAATACCGCTGCTGAAATCTCCGGCTTTAAATCTTTACGTCTGACTATTCCTCGATATCCTCCTTTTCGCCGTAATTCTGTATCCTGGATGTATTTGTGAGCAACGTCATAAAAACTCATTTCACCTTCTTGAACAGCATAGAATAGTTCTATAGCTAAGTCTTCATCATCTAAAATGACCTCATACATCACCACATTGGTATAGTCTAGTTGATTTTGAAAAAAGTATGGTTCAACTTTATCTGCAAATAGATGGGCAGCTAACTTTCCTAAAATAACGGTATTGTCAACTATTTTCTCAAACTCCTCTGTGGTTTCTTGATCATTGCTGGGTTTTGGACGTGTGGACAAACCCATCTGTTTGAGCAATCGTTGGAGATGGCGATCGCTCACCTTTATTCCAAATTCTTTTTCCAGATGTTTATGAAGCCAGTTTTTTGTCCACTGCCGAAAAGGGTAACCATAATCACGGGGACTATGAGTAATCAGTTCTTTCAAACGCTCCAAATATTCCTCGTTGACTGTCTTCGGACGACCAAAGGAACGCTCCTGCCATTGGTGTGCCATTCCAGTACAAGCTACATGTATCCAGTGCCTTGCTGTTGCTGGACAACACCCCAAGGTTTGACAAATTTTGGTTTGAGAGTTCCCCTGATCTGCTAGCAACATAATTTGAATGCGCTGGCGGTAAGACTCAGGTAAATCGTCTTGTAAACTTTTTTGCAACATTTTGCGCTCAAAGGGTGTTAAAAATTTACCTGTTCGATTGTCTAAGGCTTTATTGCCATGCTTGGCTTGGTTATGAGACATATTACCTAAAAAAATTAGACTGCTTGATAGCGTTGCTGATTGCGCTTTTTAAGTACGACGTAATAGTCCAGAGTGATTTGTTACCTCTAGCATCAGGGGCATATTTGTGTATATTTTTTAGATTTTAATTTAGTTTATATGCGTGTATTTACGCATGATGGGCAGTCAAAATATCCCTATTAATAGGGTTGCTTTGCTCACCACACAAAGCACACTTAATGCTTAGTTATATCTCCTTACAGAATTTTAGGCGTCTACTTCACCGCATTATAATAGTTTTTTTTACTACATGTACTGATACTATCGTTTATAGCAGATGTTTTGCGGGGCGTAAACACCCGAATCGCTTATTTGATAACTCAGTGTCGGTTGTGGACTAACTGAAATTTGTGCAATTACCTTAACCTCTCACGGATGCCCTACTCCCCACTCCCTATGTTCAAAATAGGTAAGCGAAACGCGAAGATTGCACCGTGGGGAACGCGATTCTCTGCCCAGACTGTACCTCCGTGTGCTTCTACAATCTGACGAGTCAAGTACAACCCCAACCCCGTACCTTTTGCTTGACGATCGCTATGTCCTTGGTAAAATCGTTCAAATAAGTGTGGTAATTCTTCGAGCGTGAAACCTGCTCCTGTATCTATAACTTTAGCCACTTGATAAGAAGACCCAGGCTCTAACACAACTTCCACTCTACCACCACGAGGAGTGTGGTTAATGGCATTTGTCAAGAGATTGTTAAAAACTCGTTGCAATTGGAAGGCATCTCCCTCAACCCAAATAAACTGACGAAAGTCTGATACACCGTAGTTCACTGAAATGTATACGCGACGACTTAAGGCGAGTTCAGTCAGCGTTGTTGCCACTTCCTCTGCGATCGCACTAAGATCCACACGTGTCTTTTTCAGCTTTAACCCTTTAATATCATTGCGATAGATATCTAGAACAGTTTCCACCATCTGCAAACTCGTTTGGTGACTGCGAATCATCATCGCCAAAACTTTCTTTTGGGCGGGAAGAACAGAACCAAAATTTTCTCTCTCAAACGCCTGTAAAGTTTCAATTGCCCCCAAAAGAGGAGTTTTCAGATCATGAGTTAAGGTAGAGGCAAAGTCCTCTCGCACGCTCGCTAACTTCTCTTGTGCCTGAAGTTTCGCCTCCTGTTGCATCAGTGCTTGTTGGTATATCCGATTGCGATCACACAGAACATCCGTCACAACTAGTGCCAAAATGGCAATCAATCGACTTGCAATTGTTGAAGCCCTCTCTACGTAGATGCCTGGAATCCACACGTTTGTAATTGTCAGAACACAAGCAACTACAGTAATTCGTAGCGTTGCCATCCGACTCAAACGTGCATTTGCCAGTATGATAGGACCAATATAAAGATAACCAAATACATAATCTGGTGGAGTTGAGTACTCTAATAAAGCCACAACTGCAAACATTCCAATAATTAACCAGAATGTTCTCAAACCTGGGTTGTGAGGGTCGTTAAATTTGAGAGGCAACATCTGGAGAATAAATGTATTAGCACTAAAGCCATGTTAATAGAGATTGAGCCAACACCGCCAGAAGACAGCTACGCGGATTCGATCTGGAAGTTATGATTAACTTGCCCGGACTACAAACACTCAGCTATCTGGTTCATGTTGTCGGTGCTTTATACCAATTCTCCACTTCCTAGGCAACAGATACAGTGGGTAGGGGCGAACGGCTGTTCGCCCTTACAGAATATTTGATGTGTAGCGAAGTTTTAGGGAATTGGTATTAGTCATTGCTCGCCAGATGCTGAATGTCTTCTGTTTCAGCTCACGCTTGCTTAAGCGTGAGCTGAAACAGGGTTAATTGGAAATCTGCGTTCATTGTATCAGGTCAATATTTAACTCTCGCAATTTAGCGGACAATCTTGATGATCTACTTAGAGCTACTTCTTCTGGTGTTGGAACAGAGCGATCGCTTTCGTCTGCCCTCGATTGTGGGAGATTCATTAGTTAAAGCATCTGTCGTTGGAGAACACAAAGAGGTGTAATAAAGATACCCTATCCGACCGCAAACACACTTATCGCATTTATATTCGTCCTTCTCTTGAACCCAGGCAAATTGAGAACATACCCGAGCAAAATATGGGCGATCCTCGTTCCTTGCGAGACTTTATTGTTTGGGGAATTGAGAATTATCCCGCAGAAAACTACGCAGTAATACTCTGGAATCACGGTACTGGGTGGAAAGAAGATGATATATACGCCTTTGCGAGAAATCGTGGAGTTGAGATTCAGGCGAGTGAGGATGAGGTGCGTTCCCTCACCCGCAATCATCGACGGCTGCAGAATGCCTTTTTCCTTTCTTCAGTGCTGGAAGTGCTGAAATTAGAGGATGAGGAATCGCGGGCGATCGCCTTTTAAGTATGCTGGGGATAGTGATGAATTGAACAGGGTTATAGATGAAGTGATAAATTTAATGATTCTTGAAGTTGAACCGCAGCTAATTTTGGCAAATGTGACTTCAGGGAGTAGATTTGAGCGTGTGAAGGGGTTGTCAATTTATTCGCCAGTTCGAGGTTATTCTCAGTTTTATGAGAAGTCAGATTTTGCTTGTTGTGGGTGGGGGGAGTTTGTTAGGGTTTTGAATGATGTGGGTTGAGGATTGGGAAGAGTGCGAAAGTAAAATATTTTGACCGAGTTTGACAGGAAAATGTAACATTATTTTGTTGCAATGTGGAGATAGTGAGATTCCTGCGAAAAACTGTACGCTAACGCCCCTATTTATGACCTCGGAATTTCCAGTCCTACTTGTCACACAAGAAGCTTATGAAGCATCCTCGAATGAAGCTTTAGGAAGCAAGTATATAATTTTGGTTTGAGCACGAGAAACTCGGTCGTTGTCTTTATAAACAATGCCGACCACACTTGGGGGAAGATTGGGCAGAAAAAGTAGCATCAGAATTATGCGAACTATTGGGACTTCCCCATGCTGTTTACGAATTGGCTTTAACTTGGGAAGGCGATCGCGGTATAGTCTCACCCAACTTTTTACCAACAGGAGGAACGCTTGTTCATGGTAACGAGCTTCTTTCCTCTATTGTGCCGAACTATCCTGCGTTTGGGACTTACGGCATATCACAACATACAATAGATATAGGGAAACACTACCTTGAAGACACCAAAAATACTATTTTTAGCTTGGCTTGACCCCATTAGTCGCTACTGGTTCCCTATCGGTAGGTTAACATTTGATGAGGGTGTCTATCAATTTGTCTACACTCAAGGTGTAAAAGAAGCCGAAGAGAAATGTGCTTTTAAACCTTTGTCTTCGTTTCCGCGCTTAGATGAAATCTATACATCAACTCAGTTATTCCCAGTGTTCGCTAATCGGTTAATGTCTCGTTCGCGTCCTGATTATTCAAGTTTTATTGAATGGCTCAATATTCCGAATGATAAAAATGACCCAATTGCAATTTTAGCCCGCAGTGGTGGCGAACGAGAAACAGATACACTCGCCGTTTTTGCTTGTCCAGAAGTTGATGAACTTGGACAGTACCATCTTTACTTTTTCTCGCATGGGCTGCGACACCTACCAAGGTGTGCGATTGAGCGGATTAATCAACTTGAGCCTGGAGAAAAGTTATGGTTAGCTCACGAATTTCAAAATCCCTACGATTCTCAGGCTTTAATTTTAAACACCGAAGACCACTACATTATCGGCTATTCTCCGCGATATTTGCTTGCAGAAGTTTTTGAGATGCTTCGACAAAATTCTCACTTAGAGGTGCGGGTAGAGCGTGTCAATAAACCCCCAACTCCATTCCAATTTCGCCTGTTGTGTAAAATGAGTGTGGATGCGACCGATGATTTTCGCCCCTTCTCCAGTCCTCAGTACCAGTCTTTCATTGCAGAGATAGCAGATGTTGCTATGTATTTGTAAATTCTATTAAATTTCAGGAAAACAGGGTTAATTGGAAATGTTCTATATTGTATCAGGGTCAATGTTTAACTCTCGCAATTTGGCAGCCAATCTTTCAGCTCTAGTTACTGCTAATTCTTTCTGTTGACGTTCAGACTCAGCTACTTCTTCTGGTGTTGGAACTAACTGTCCTGATGGTGTAAAAAATCGCAATAGTCCATGATTAATTCCCAAATATAAATCTAGCTGCTGACTCCATAAATGCCCTTGCTTATTTGCTTCTAAAGGTTGATATTTCCCATCAACTAAATGAAATCCAGCAAATTCTAATGTATAAGGATCGAACCAAAAGTAATCGGGTGTGCGAAAGGTGTTTTGGTAAAGTTTTTTCTTAAATTCTTTATCAGTATTAGCAGTTGATTCAGAGAGAATTTCCAGAATTACGTTAGGATATTTACCATGTTCTTCCCAAACTACCCAACTTTTACGAGTTTTGCGTTCCGTATCTAGCACCACAAAAAAATCTGGTCCCCGGAAGTCTTCTGATTTGCGTTTGCTGAGGCTGTAATAAATAGTCAGATTGCCAGCCGCATAGAAATCAGTTCTGTCTCGCCACAACCATTTTAGACATTTAAGTAAGAGCATTATTTGCTCTAGATGCAGTTCGGTTTCCAAAGGAGGCTCGTCGCTGTATAAATCACCAGGAGGAAGGATAACATTTTCTGGAATGTCTTGGGGAGAGTCTAATTCTTTAGCAAGGGACATAGCTTGGGGTAAGATGGCATGACTATTTTATGGGTTTATTTTAACGCTGTCATGGTGGAGCGATCACTGTTTTTCTCCAAACAAAATTTCCAAATGACGTAGACAAATAAAAAAGTTGTACAATATCAATAATCGCTTCGGATGGACTGGGATGACGCTCCGGCTCAATTCTTATCCACTCTCGTAGACTGTTGTGGAGCTTTAACCATGTCCCGTCACGACGCCAGTTGCGAAAATAGGTGTAAACGGTCTGCCAAGCGGGAAAGTCACCTGGTAAAGCTCTCCACTGCACGCCTTCATACAGGACTCGCGAAAATCGCGTTGAGCACATCCCAGACAGATATCACCAAAAACCGTTACGGCTTCTAGTACTACAGTGCAGAACTACCGTAGAACAGTTGTTGCTAAGTGCAAAGCAGGAGATTGGCATCGGTATCGCACTGAGGGATTTGGTACGGTCAGCACTGGAGTTCAAAGCTTTTCGGCAGCAGCTTACGAGCAGAACGACGATGAAATTCAGTGCGTCCGACGCTAATGTCTGTGCAAAGTTGGCGGTGCTTCTGGTCAATTGCAGTTCTCTTGGTCATAACTGAGCTTCACTGTGGGTGTGCTACTAAATCCAGGTTTCATCAACAAGACGACACTTCAGTTGCCCCTTACCTTCCAAACGAGCAGCTAGCAGCGCCCAAGACACCACCGTCATTTCTAGTTGTAGCTTCTGGAGAACCAACGCTACAACCGTTTTACACTGATTGGTTAGCTGCTGGTGGCAGTACAAAAGCTCCCCCATCTGTCATGCATTGGCCTGCGATCACACAAAAATCACTGACATTGGGGTGGCTAAAGACCTCACAAATTCCAATTCGAGTTGTAGTTTACTTTTATTCCCAGATAAGTCCAACTGGCATACCATCTGAAGATTCGGGTTTGGAGCATCGCTGTCTACAGTCAAATTCACGGCAATCGTTTTGCACCTACCCCGTGACTGCTTAGTTATCTGACTTTTTTTACGTCGAACTCAGGTTGGTATGAATATCTCCCCCGTACTCTGCCTTTATCGACTCCATCACCTGAATTGCTCTTTTCGGTGGCAGAAAAACGCTGTAGAAACGCTAGAGAGTATTTTAGTATTTCAAGTCTTCTACTTGACGCTTTGAGACAGCTTGTATGTTCTTAATTAAAAAGTAAAGGTTACAAGGTAAGTCAGCAGTGCGCCTGACCATTAAAAATAACCTCTGATGAGCGATCGCATCTGCTAAATAGTATATTTGTACTTATTCAGAGGTTATTATTCAACGGCTTTATCTGTAGAGGAATAATAAAGTTCAACAATTTTAGTGCCTCAAACCCTTGAGTCTTCTTTCCATAGTGCAGATGTGTGAAAAATAAAGTTGAACAATTTTGGGCTGGAAAAAGAATCAACCTACGATTTTTTCAACAAAGTTGACCTAAAGTCAAATAAAAAAGTCAGACAATGAGGAGAGTGGTAATACCCGCTACCTGGGCATACAGGCTTGGAGTGCTTAAAGCATCCTAGAAATTGTATAACTTTTTGATTGATTTTCCAACTTTTTTATTTGTCCACAAGACTGCAATCGGCTGATTATCAAACTATTCCACTGTCACGGATTTCGCCAAATTCCTGGGCTGATCTACGTCTAAACCACGACGTGCGGCGATGTGATAAGCCAGTAATTGCAGGGGAATTACTGCCAGAATGGGGGAAAGAAATTCTTCGACACATGACACGGGAATAATATTGTCAAATATTTCCCCTGCTTCTGTGTTGTTCACTGGAGTGACGCCAATTAAACGAGAATCTCGGGCTTTTGCCTCATGAGCGTTAGAAATCACTTTTTCATAGACGTTCCCAGGCATAGCGATCGCCACAACTGGCACTTTGGCATCTAATAAGGCGATGGGGCCGTGCTTCATTTCCCCTGCTGGGTATCCTTCCGCATGAATGTAACTGATTTCCTTTAATTTCAATGCTCCTTCTAAGGCGATGGGGAAATTAATGCCTCTTCCCAAAAAAATGAAATCTTGGGTTTCTTCAAACTCGTGGACTAATTGCTCAATATAACGTTCTTGACTTTCTAAATTTGCCTCAATTTCCCTTGGAATTTGCCGCAATCCGTTAATCATTTCTTGCACTTTTTCCTGGGAAATAGTCTGACGGATAGAAGCTAAATCTAACACCAAAGCATAAAACGCCATCAGTTGGGCGATAAAAGTTTTTGTAGCTGCTACGCCAATTTCCATTCCCGCATGAGTGTTGATAATATGAGATACCATATGACCCAAAGTGCTTTCCGGACGATTGGTAATACCTAGCAGTCGCGTTTGATACTTCTCTTCTTTTCCGTGACGACGTTCTTTTTCCATCGCCAAGGCTGCTAGTGTATCAGCCGTCTCACCTGATTGAGTCACGCCAATTGTCAGTGTATTCGCTGTTATAGGAGGTGGGGCATAGCGGAACTCTGAAGCATAATGTACCTGAGTTGGAATTCCTGCTAGTTGTTCTAATAAGTATTTACCCACTAAGGCCGCGTGCCAACTCGTACCACAAGCCACGATTTGAATTTGTTCTAAATCAGTATAAAGTTTTACTGGTAACCCGAGATTCACTGGTGAATTCGTAGTATTTGCTTCAGTCCAATCAGGGTTGAAGTAAGCATCTAAACAAGCCCGTACTACTCCTGGTTGCTCATAAATTTCTTTGAGCATGAAGTGCTTGAATCCCTGCTTCTCCACCATGATGGGATTCCAATTCAGCATCTGGGGATATTTCTTCAACCGCTCGCCCGCAAAGTTGTAAACTTCGACGCCCAAGGGTGTAAGACGTGCCATCTCCCCATTTTCTAGAGGAAGCACCGCACGCGTATGGGAAACAATCGCAGGCGTATCGGAGGCACAAAAAAATTCTCCCTGTCCAAAACCAATCACCAGAGGTGCTTGTTGTCGGACAACAATAAGTTCATCGGGATAGTCAGCAGAAATAACTACGAGCGCAAACGCCCCCTTAAGTTTGTTAACTGCTTTCTGCACTGCATGTAGGAAGGGAGAGGGGGAGACGGGGTTTTTTAAGAATTCCGCAATGAGGTGAGGGATAACTTCGGTGTCTGTATCTGAACGAAACTCGCATCCTTGAGCTTTTAGTTGTTCGCGTAACTCACGATAGTTCTCTACAATACCATTTTGCACTACAGCCACTCGCCTTGCTGTATCCATATGAGGATGGGCATTGTACTCTTCTGGTTTACCATGAGTCGCCCAACGCGTGTGACCGATCCCAATCTGTGCAGGGGTTTCTACTTGTTGTAATTTAGAACGCAGGTTATATAATTTACCTTTTGCCCGGACGCAATTAATTTCATCTTCCCAAATCGTAGCGATTCCTGCGGAATCATAACCTCGATATTCAAGTTTCTCCAGCCCAGATAGCAATACTTCTGTTGCTGCTTGCGTGCCAATATAGCCAACGATTCCGCACATTGCTCACACTACTCCATCTTGAGAATTGAGAATTATCTATCCCAGTATAGTTGTTGTGACAAAAGCAGTGTGTGGGAAGAGGAGACAGGAGGCAAAAGAGGCAAGGGAGTTGCGAGGATCGCTACAGGGGAGTTTCCCCCGCCCTGGTAAGGACCTTTCAGGAGGTTTACCTCTCCTAACTCCTGTCTCCCGTCTTCCGTCTCCTGACAAGTCAGTTAGTTAGTAAGCCAGACCCATACTACGAGTCGTTTCAGCACCAAGATAAACTCGGATGCTCAAAAAGTCAGTGGGACAAGCAGTCTCACAACGCTTGCAACCCACACAGTCTTCGGTACGAGGAGAAGAGGCAACTTGCTGGGCTTTGCAGCCGTCCCAAGGAACCATCTCCAACACGTCAGTCGGGCAAGCACGGACGCACTGGGTACAGCCAATGCAGGTATCGTAGATTTTTACAGAATGAGACATTGAAAAAAAGCTCCTCTCTGACTGTTCTTTTAATACGTAAAGAGTCATCATCAAGGCATAGTTTACCCCAGACCCTTAGCATTAGTAATTAAAAGGCTAAATAACTTCAAACAATTTAATAAGTAGGGGCGGGTTTAACACACACAACATCTGGGTACATGCCAGAACAATGTCAAACCCGCCCTCACAGGATTCGGGAGCCAGATCCAGGTTTCCCCTGTACATCAACTATACGTAGGGGCTTATTGCAGCGAAAAAAAGTCTTGCAGGGGGGTTTCCCGCCGTAGGCAACTTTTCAAGACATACCCCTACTTGAGGATTGTGGTTCAAACACGTGAAGTAATGCTCTAGGTAGGCGAAGACGATCACTACCTCTACAGGCGATCGCAATAATTTTGGTTACGATAAAGTAGGTACTCAATTTTACAGCTATTGTGGTTAATCAAGCTAGATTAGTCTTGGTTATCTTTTTGGCAAGGTTATTTTTATGGAAACGAACGAGTTAAAGTTTTTACTCACTCTGCTGGGTTGTGCGAATTATCGATCTCCTCTTAGTGCTAAAGTCTTTGACAGCTTTAAAGGTAAAGACAAAATTTGTCGAGATTTGGGCGATCGCGAACTCGTAGACTTTTCTCGCGAGATTGCTTCAGTCAAAATTTTACCACCCGGTCAAGCTCTGCTAAAACTCGAATCAGCACAAATACCCCTTGTAGATAAAGAACACAAGGTGCTGGAAAAGATAAGTAAAGCTTCAGGTAAGATTACCCCCAGCCAAATCAAAATGTCCTCCCTGAAAGCAGCTGAGAAAGAAACGATTTTAACAGCCCTTGATGAAAGAGGATTGATTGAAGCTGAAAACAAAATCACAAGGACGAAAGCTGAGGTATGGCTGACTCAGCGAGGACTGGAGTATTTGCGAGATGACTACTACCCCAAAGGAAAGGCAATCATCAGCCTGGATCTGCTGAACAATTATTTGGGCTTGTTGCGTAAATCTTTACATAATAAGCCATCAGAAGAACCTACAATTAGTATATCACCAATTGTCAAAATTGTCAATCTCACAGACGAAGAAATTTTACAAACCATCCAGAAATTGGATCGGGAACTCGGTACTGACAATTATTTGCCAATTTTCCATCTGCGGCAAAAGTTACAACCTCCTTTATCACGCGATGAATTAGACAAGGCGCTTTATCGTCTGGAAGAAGCTGACCAAATTGAATTGAGTACGTTGGCAGAACCACGCGATTATACGCCTGAACAAGTTGACGCGGGAATTTCCCAAATTAGTGGTGGACCCTTATTTTTCATTACAACGAGCTAGCACACTTAAATCACAAATAGGTTATGGTTCAAGACACCAGAGATATCACCATGCCAACTATTGATGAAGTTATTAAAAAATCACTTAACCCATTTGATAACTCTGCAGCACGTAACTTTTGGGAAGAGCAGGATCTCCCGCCTACGGTTGAATCTATTCATCAAAAGCAATTAACCCAAATCAAAAGTGTCTTGGCAGAAGTTATTCAAGACCATCAAACTCGCACCATAATTCTTTACGGTGATGTTGGTTCGGGAAAAACTCACTTCTTGGGTCAGCTGAAACAAAACCTGAACGATCAAGCTTTTTTCGTATACATTGAGCCATTCTCTCAGAGTGACCATATCTGGCGGCACATCTTACGCAATGCCGTTGATAGCCTGGTGAATGCTCCAGCAGGACAAACAGAATCACAATTAATCCTCTGGCTGAAAAGCTGCTTGTCTACAATCCGGAAGGGCTTAAAAAGCGACCAGCAACGTTTGGTTGACACAATTAAAAGCTTTTTTGGCAAAACAGATGCTGTACGTGATCGCCAACTTTTCATTGACATCCTCAAAAAAACTATCGGCACCACTGGGATTTACAATGCTCATGAGTTCTTTGGTGTCCTTTATGACCTAACTAATCCAGACTTGTACTCTTTAGCCTGTGAATGGTTGAAAGGGGATGACCTAGATGAAGAAAGTCTGAAAAAGTTAAAAGTTAAGCAATCTATTGATGATGAAGACAAGGCACGAGGTATTTTGGGCAACTTTAGCAAAATTTCTGCTAAAACTCAACCGATTGTGTTGTGTTTCGATCAGCTAGATAGCATTGCTCGTTTGTCAGATGGCTCTATTGACATACAAGCTTTATTCAGCGTCAACTCTACAATTTATAACGGTAATTGGAAAGGTTTCCTGATAATCATCAGTATCAGGACAGATACCTGGAATAAGAATTACAAGCGAGTTCAGCCTGCTGACTTAGATAGAGCTAGTATCAGAATTCCATTAAAACGTATCACCCTGGAGGAGGCTGAAGCACTCTTAGCTACTCGACTCTATCCCCTATACAATCAAGCTAAACCTCAACCTGTTTCTCCAATTTACCCCTTAACTCAGCAGATATTAGAGAAAAAGTTTCCTAGCCGCAAAGCTTCACCCCGTAAAGCGCTGGATTTAGGAAGATTTATATTCCAGGATTATAAGAAATCGCTATTCAGTGATCTACAACCTATTCACCCCAAACGGTTAACTCATGAAGATCCGGTACCAAAACCAAAGCCTCCAGAACAAATAGATCAAGCAGAATTTCAATTGCTGTGGCAGCAGGAGTACAAAACATCTCAAGAAAAAATTACTAAAATTAGCTTGTTAGCAGCAATCGATCTAATGCGAATGTTGGAACAAGCCCTAACTGCCTTACAAGTACAGGAAGTTAAGCCTAAACTTTTAAGTGGAAGATACGCTGGTTATTCTTTGAGTTATCTACAGCCTGGTAAGCGAGAACGGGTGGGGGTAGTTTGGACAGAAGAGCCAAACATGACAAGTTTTTTTAATATGATGAATGCTTGTCAAAAAGTGATTCAGCAGAATCTTTGTCAAACCTTGTACTTGATTCGGCATGGAGGGGTAGGGAAAGCAACCCTCGCGGGGAACCAAATCTATAGACAAATATTCACTGAGACTAATCATCTTCACATTAAACCAACACTGTCTTCTGTTCACGACTTAGCAACATACAATAGCTTAGTAAAAGCTGTGGAAGCTAATGAATTGGAGATTGCAGGTAAAACCATTAGTTTGAAGGAATTGGAAGCTCTAACCTGCGACTCTCAAATTTTGCATAAGTGTACTTTATTGCAGAATTTAGGTATTGTTGCTAGTTCAGATAAGGGGAGAACAAACAGTGACGATAAAAATGATTTGCAACCAGTCAAAGAATTTTTATTTAATTTGGTTGTCACACAGAGTTATATGGGTGTACCAACATTAGTTCAACGTGCAAAAACTCAGTTCCAGTCTGTACAAGAATTAGACATTCATAAGTTAATCCAGCAACTCTGTCAAGAACAGAAGACTCAAATTATCGATCCAAAAGCTAAGTTGCAAGATCAATTAATTTGTTTAGTAAATAAAAATTAATTTTTTCAGAAACATGCTAATGCCTTAATCAATGGAGTATCTGACTGAACCTACTCAAATACAAGCGCAAATTACTAAGTTAGCTTCGGCTAAAATATTGTGGCTAGATACAGAAATCTCTGACTGGAATACGCAATATCCAAAGTTATCTCTAATTCAGGTATTAGCCGAGCCTACGGATTTGACAGGTGAATCGGCTTACATTCTCGATGTATTGCACAAAGCTGACATAGCAGCATACTTTATTAACCAAATTATGGTTAATCCTCAAATAGAAAAGGTGTTCCACAACGCCAATTTTGATTTGAAATATCTGGGTGGACAGCTAGCACAAAATGTTACTTGTACCTTAAAGATAGTCAGAAAGATTAGACGTGAAGTTTTACAAGTATCTAACTTACAACTGAAAACTTTAGCAGTAGAACTTTGTCACTTTTCTAACGTCGATAAAGAGGAACAGGGAAGCGACTGGGGAAAGCGTCCTCTCACTCAAAAGCAGCTTGATTATGCGGCAATGGATACTGTTTATCTTGCTGCTGTACATCGTCGCTTATTAGAAAATTATAATCCCAATCTTGCAAGTACTATTTTTAATATGACAGCTAATGGCTCAAAGCAGTCTATAGAAAATAAGAATTCATCTTTAACTGTTACGAAAGTAAGAGTTGCCTTTGAGTGTCCTCGACTATTTTATTTGAATGAAAACTTTGGCTGCAAGACTTTATTTTTACCGCGCGATACTCAGACGGGAATCGGCAACGCATTTCATCAATTAGCTGATGAATTTGTCGGCTTAGCTTGTGCCGATATTCGATTTCAAGAGTTGTTGAAACCAGATACATCCCAATTACTCGTAGAGGAAATTGCCTCTAGGATGCAACAGCTTTTTTATGAAAGAAAATTTTTCTCGTATTTACAAGAAGCTGTTAAAAAGGATGCCAGTAAAGCACAATCCCTGCTCAAAGTTTGGGAAGGTTTACAAGGGTTAATCCGACGCTTTGCAGAATTGCTGGTTGTTAATCGGCGTTATTGTAGCGCAGATACAGTGATTCGCAACACTTTTGTCACTGAAGAGCGTAGCCTTGAACATTATTTTCCTCTGGCTGATGGTTCGCAGCAACGGGTTGCAGGGGAATTTGATTGCTTGGTTTTCAATTATGAACTCAAACGCCTATGTGTAGTGGAGTTTAAAACCTATCAACCTGTAGATCCTTCAGCGCAGTTAGCACAAGTTGCTCTTTACAGTTATATGCTCTGGCAGAAAAAAAAAGTAGCCGTTGACTCAGCAGTTTACTGCGTTTTGCCAGAATTCAAAGAGTATCAGTATTCCTGGGAACAGCTAGAAAATACGGTACATCAGCTTATTCCCTATAAATTAAAACAAATGCGGCAATGGTTGACTTGGAAACCACCATCACCCAATCCACCACCGCCAACAACTCTGCCTTACCTGTGTGAAATTTGTCCACAACAGCAAAAGTGTCAAAGTTATTTTGAAGTTGAGAAGAGTGAGTCTTCTGGAGAAAAAGATGAGCCACATGTCGATTCCGGAGAAGATGATAGGCAAACTTTCAATGCCAATGCGATCGCTGAGAAATTGTTAGCCACCCTGCAATCTTTCGGTATTGGTGTTGACTACCAGGGATGTGCGATCGCACCTAGTTTCATCAGGGTGAAGCTCAAACCGCATCCGGGTGTTAAAATCATCACTCTGCTGAAATTATCTGCTGATTTGCAAGTGCATATGGAGTTAGCAAATCCGCCGTTGATTGCTCCCCAAGCTGGATATGTGAGTGTTGATTTGCCTCGTCCAGATAGACAAGTGGCTAAGTTTGAAAATTTCGTCAAGTCGCAAATTTTACCAGCAACAGCAGCAGTAAAAATTGCCATTGGGGTGAATTTAGAGGGGAAGTTGGTAGAAGCCGATTTGTCCGATCCTAATACTTGTCACTTTTTGGTAGGAGGGACGACTGGGAGTGGGAAGAGTGAGTTTTTGCGATCGCTCCTTCTAAGTCTACTCGTTCGTTATTCCCCGCAACATCTACAAATTGCCCTGGTTGATCCCAAACGAGTCACTTTTCCAGAGTTTGTGGAGATGGAATGGTTGTATTCACCGATTGTCAAAGATAGCGAAATGGCTATCGAACTGATGGACAAGTTAGTGACACAAATGGAGTCGCGTTATCAACGATTTGAAAAAGCCGGCTGTGCCGATCTCAGTACTTACAATCAACGTTCCCGTCAACCTTTACCTCGGATTGTCTGCATTTTTGATGAATACGCCGACTTTATGACAGAAAAGGAAATCCGCCTGCCATTAGAACAAAGCATCAAACGCTTGGGAGCAATGGCGCGGGCAGCGGGAATTCATCTCATTGTTGCCACGCAACGCCCAGAAGCTAAGGTTGTCACCCCCATCATCCGCTCAAATCTCCCAGGAAGAGTTGCCTTGCGGACTGCAAGTGTTGCAGATTCAGCTATAGTCTTAGGTGGCAAAGAAACATCAGCAGCTTACTTGTTAGGTAAAGGTGATTTACTCTACCAAGTTGGTTCTCAACTACAACGCCTACAAAGCTTGTTGGCAATAAATATTCGATTATAATTATCTAAAAACCTTTGCTACGTTGGACACCTTACACCTGGATACGGAGCAGAGCAAACTTCGAGCCAAAAATTAGAATAATTATTGATATGATTGTTGAGGGTGTGCTTGAAAATTGTACAATTATAAAAATTGAAGAAAGCTTTTTATTTTCTTAATTAATACGATTTATTCAGAGATTGTCGTGCAAAATGCTAATTCCACAATTACAAAAAGTTTTAATAACACCTATTACTCAAAAAAGCATGCAAAATCAATCTAGATTGACTGTCATCTTTTGGTACAGTCTAAGTCTAACTTTTGCTATTGGTTATATTCTTATGGGGTGGTCACAAGCTTTTAGCAGTAAATATATAGTCAGCGACGATGCACGGGAATATATTTCTTGGATGTATCGTTACTTTAACCCAGATTTATTTCCAGGAGATTTAATCGCTGATTATTTTCAGTCGGTGACACCAATTGGATATGGTATTCTTTATAAAATAATTGCGGCTTTAAATATCGATCTAACTTTTTTTAGCAAAATTTTTCCAATAGTACTGGGACTAATTACAACTAGCTATTGTTTTGTAGTTTGTATGCAGATATTACCAGTGCCAATGGTGGGGTTTATCGCATCTTTACTTTTAAATCAAAGTCTTTGCATGCATGATGACCTATTTTCTGCAACTCCTAGAGATTTTATTTATCCGCTATTTTTAGCTTTTCTATATTATTCAATACGGTCTTCTTGGTTTGGTATAATAATTGTAATTGCGCTCCAATCTTTAATATACCCTTTAATAGCTTTTATTGATTTATTAATTTTATTTCTGAGATTATTTTGCTGGCAGAATGGGCAGATAAAAATTTCTCAGAGCCGAAAAGAGTTTATTTTATTTGCAGCAGCCATTATGATTGCTGGTATTGTAATTTTACCTTATGCCATTCAATCATCACAATTTGGTCCGGTAATTACTGCTGCTGTTGCGAGAACTATGCCAGAGTATTGGCATGGAGGAAGAGTCAGCTATTTTAGCCATAATATGATTACTTATTGGTTTGATGGTAGAGATAGCGGTTTTTTGGCTTTAATTACACCTCCTCAACTATTACTTGGTTTATTATTACCAATTCTCCTAAAATTTCCGTCTCACTTTCTCCTAACCAAGCAAGTGAAGGATAGTGTAAAACTATTACCACAGGTAGTAATAGCTAGTTTAATAATGTTTTTTACTGCTCATGCCTTAGCTTTTAAACTGCACTGGCCTAGCCGCTACACCCATCATACTTTTAAAATGGTACTTGCTCTTGCCGCAGCAATCTCTATTACCTTGATTTTAGATACTACATTTCAATGGTTGAAACAAAATGGGAGCCAAATTTTAATCTTGGGGACTATTATGATCCTCGTTGCAGGACTCGTTTTATACCCTAACAGCTTAAAAGTTTTTCCCAAAATCCCTTATGTAGAGGGGAAAGTCCCAACATTATATAGTTTTTTGCAAAAGCAACCGCAAAATATTGTCATAGCTTCTACGTCTTCTGAAGCAGATAACATACCTATCTTTGCTCAAAGAACAATTTTAGTGGGTAAAGAATATGCTTTACCGATCCATACAAAATATTACGCTCAATTTCGCCAGCGGATGCTTGATCTTATTAATGCCCAATATACTGAAGATATTAACCAGATTAAAGACTTTATCCAAAAATACCATGTAACTTTTTGGCTATTAGAACGTTCTGCATTCATTCCAGAATATATAACTAAAAACACTTGGCTACAACAATATCAGCCAGCTGCACAACAAGCGAATGCAAAGTTACAGAAAGCTCTACCTGTCTTATTGACATTAATTAACTCTTGTGCAGTTTTTGAGACTGATAATTTAGTCTTTCTCAAAACAGAATGTATCAAGTAAGTGTTCACGGGGGGGAGAAGAGCGGGCTGGTAATACCAACTCTACTTATTGACACCTTCAGTAAAAGAGTCAAGAATTTTTAGCATTGTTTTCTCAGCTAAGCCATCAATACGCTCCACTATATTACTAAAGGATGTAAACTTGCTTTTTTGACGCTCGCTGATTATTCTTTCGATTATTTGATTCTTGACCTTCAATCTTTTGAGCTTAGAAGTAAGCTCTGGTAAACTAAAAGTATTAACTGCCTCTAAGGGTTCAATCGGTTTTGGAAGTTTGGTTTCAACTTCCTTTAGTCTTTCATTAACTTTTTGAATTTCTAGCCTAAACTCTGCTTGCAACTCAAGCAGGCGGCTTTCACCTCGTAATTCTATGTTTGTTATACGAGTCTCTGTGTTAATAAGCCGTGATTCTGTAATGTTTGAAATAGAGCCGTTATCAATTAAACGAGTAGATAAGCTGGGAATAGCAGATTTTGATTTTCTAAGTAATTCTACTTGCTTTCTGATCAACTCCTCATTTTCAGGCTCAATAATAAAGACTCCAATCATCTCACCTTTACGAGGATCTATTTCTCTAGCTCTAGCAGCAGCGTGATACTCAAACTCCCCATCTATTACTTCGTATGACTGTAGACTGGTTCGGCGAACTACAATGGGGTTAATTACTCCTTCTAATTCTAAAATTAATTTGGCTGTCTGTTCTATGTCATCATCTGAAAAGTTTGAACGAGACTGGGTAGAAGTGATTTTTTTAACAGCAATAAGTGAAGTAGAAAGTTTCATGAGGACATTCCTATTTTTCGTAATACTTCTTTTGCTAGCGACTCAAATTCTTGAGCCGAAGTTGACTCCGGTTTAAAATCTATCACTGACATGGGATCGGCTATCTCCAGATTGCCAACCATCTGAATTTTTTCAGCACACTTAGCTAAATCATCTCTCTCATAAATAATAGTATCCATGACATTCAGACCATACCTATTAGGAATTACCTCTAATCGTTGTGGTAAAGTATGTTTTATGAATTGGTTATTAGTCGATATTTTGCAAGCAAGAACTCCTATAATCTCTATAGGCTGTTTTCTGATTTGCTTTCTATATGCATTAATATTTTTGAGAAATTCTTTAACATTTACTAGTCCTTGATTCGCAAAAGGCTTCAAGTCTGATGGAATTATCAGAAAATCTGCAGCTATCAAAGCAATTTTTGCGTAAAGGTTTAAAGAAGGTGGTGTATCAATCAGTACAACATCGTATTGATTTTCTACTTCTTCAAATTTCTCAATTAGTATCATCCTGCTATAATCAAGACTAATTAAATCATTTTCATATTTCATCAAATCGATGTGTGCCGGAACTACATCGATTTCTGGACTACAAAAATTGGAGTTTCTTGCTATTTCTGAAATAGGATAAAATTCTTCTGATTGCAATATCTGTAGAATATTAGCTTCTTTTATATCATCAAACTGTTCATCATCAAATTTGACTAACCCTGTAGCAAATGTAGTGTTAGCTTGGCTGTCAAGATCAATCACCAACACTCTTTTCCCTTTCTTACGAATAGCCGCCGCAAGGTTGACTACAGTTGTTGTTTTACCTACACCACCTTTATTGTGATATATTGCAATTACTTTCATTGAATATTACCTCTTGTTTTCATAACTTGAATGAGATTGTTTTTGATTTTTAGTTGTCTTTTTCTATTTACATTTTTTGCTCTTTCTCCTTTTTTTACTTTTGGAAAATTATTTCTACTAATTTACTGCATAATGTATCGCTCATAAATGAGTGGTGAAAATTATTTTTTTACCGAACCACCCTGACGCTCGTACCCCTTCGGGGAAGCAAGCTACGCATGATTGCGTCTCCGCTACTGAGCAGAGAAGATCGCCAAGAAAATAAAGAGAGATAATTTCACAACTGATGCACGTACTGCTATATGATGTATCCTATTTTCAACTTCTTTGCCAGAATATGGAAATACTAGCTGAATATTATCGTCTCTGACTTTTTTATAAATTCTGCGATCGCACTTTCTCAGTCCAATACAGTTCAGTTAAGATAAATTACCTACCATTAACTTATGGAGAGACACGCAATTGCGCGTCTCGAAACAACCGAAAATTCCTACCGATCAGCTTTAAATGAACCGCATTGCTTCTGAGTCTACTCGTTCGTTATTCCCTGCAACATCGACAAATTGCCCTAGTTATCCCCAAACCAGCCACTTTTTCAGAGTTTGAGGAGATGCAATGGTTGTATTAACCCACATTCCGCACTTCATATAGTAGTATACATAAGCTACATTTTAAAAAATCCTAAATTCTAATTTAGACACCTAAGTACTGGAGTTTAGACTAGTTCGCGGTGCGAAACTCAAAACCTTTACAGTGATTAAAATACACGATATCTGATCTGTATAGACCCTCAACAGCCACATATTGATTCTGAGATTCTCTTAGTACAAATGAACCAAACAGACCAGTTGGCAAAAATTTTGTCAGGATAAATTAATTTTTAAAAATTAATTTATCAAAAATAATCAAATTAGAGCGAATAAAAGTATGTTCACTGTGTGAATATTTTTCTAGACACAGGACTTTTACTCGATGTTACGTAAGAAATATGAAATTGATAAAGATTTTTTTATTCTGATTCAGTTAGTTGGACCTCTGGATGATTCCATGTCAGAAATAGATAAAATTCTAGCAAATGAACAATTATTTAAGTTAATAGAATCTGATTTATCGTTGCGCTACCCAAAAACAACTAAAACTGGGAGACATTCTACTCCTGTAGAAGTCATATTCAGAATGTTAGTGATAAAACACTTACGTGGTTTGAGTTATGAAAAGGTTATTTTCAATGTGAACGAAAGTTTAATCTTGAGACAATTTTGCCGAATTTATTTTCATCCTATTCCAGATAAAAGTACTTTGATTCGATGGTCAAATCAAATTAGTCA
This sequence comes from uncultured Scytonema sp., assembly GCA_937873135.1. Taxonomy (GTDB): domain Bacteria; phylum Cyanobacteriota; class Cyanobacteriia; order Cyanobacteriales; family Nostocaceae; genus Rhizonema. The sequence continues at coordinate 49,807 of CALMVQ010000071.1, forward strand.
AAAGACTTTGGAGGAATTTAATCAGCATCTAACTACATATGCGACACAGCTACAAATCACGAGCGGGTAAAAAGCTGAGAACAGATGGTACGGTTGTGGCAACGAATATTCACTTTCCCTCTGACAACACTCTAGCGCGTAGATAGCGTCAGAGTTATTAGTCGGCTTTTATTGCAAGCAAAAGAAATTCTCTTGGTAACTTTAACATCTATTAATACAAGTCTTTTTCGCAATCGTCTCCGCACCGCTAGAAGAATTTCAAGATCAATTGATAGTCTCTCTAAAACTAAAAATAAGTCAGGCAGTCAAAAAAGACAACAAGCTTACTCTAAATTGATTAAACTGACTCAAGCTAGCTTCAAACAAGCTGAAAAAGTGCAGAAAATTCTTTCGGATTCACAACTACTTGATTGTCAAACTATTCAGCAAAAGTTTACCCTGTTTTTACCACGTATAGAACAAGTGATTAAACAAGCTTCTCGGCGCGTTATCCAGAAAGAAACTGTGCCATCTACTGAAAAAATAGTCAGTATATTTGAAGTACATACTGATATTATCTGTCGTGGAAAAGTTAACGTTGAGGTGGAGTTCGGTCATAAAGTTTGGTTAGATGAAGTAGACGGTGGAATTATTAGTAATTATCGGATTTTAAAAGGAAATCCTCATGATACTCAACAATTGATTCCTAGCCTTGATCAGCATATAAAAAATTTTGGATATCCACCCACGACTGTGACTGCTGATCGCGGTGTTTATTCTCAAAGTAATGAGAATTATGCTCAACAGCTAGGAATTAAAGATGTTATTTTACCTAAAGGTGGTTATCGCAACTCCGAGCGAATTCAATCTGAAAGAAAAAGAAGATTTAAAAAAGCTCGTCATTGGCATAATGGCGTGGAAGGACGTATCAGTTTTCTCAAACGTTGCTTCGGATTAGAACGTTGTTTATATCGCGGAGAATCTGGGTTTTCTCGTTGGGTTGGCTGGGGAATTATAGCTCACAATTTAATGATTATGAGCCGTAGTCTCATCAAAAATGAATCCCAGGAAAATCAGAAATATCGAAGTTGAAAGCTGATCACAACTAAACAACTGATATGAGCGATTCTTTTTTTTAACTCACGTTTATTATAGGAGTTTTCTATCTCATGTGCTCCGAAGTTGAATCTTAATTCATCTCTGTTTTTATCTAAACTTTATTAATATTTCATTACTCAGAAAGGAGGATCTATTCTCCACAGGTAAATCTTCAAATTCCATTATTTTTTCAACTAATTTGTTCAACAGTTTCGCACCGCGAACTAGTCTAAACTCCAGTAAGTAACCATCAAGAAAAATAAATTATGTAAGAAAAAATGCCCAGCTTTGATATATTACATTCTGAAGTGCGGAATGTGGGTTTTAATATAATGTTAATAACAACATACTTGAATCCAAGTACTTAACCCTCTTTTATAACTCTAAGACTTACTTACGCATGATACATAAGTACTACACGCAATTTGGGTATTTCAGCCATCTTTAGCAGTTAGCGATGCCAAAGGCAACGGCTTCAGCCGTATCGCCTAGGAGTGCAAGTAAATTAGGGTTATGCGAAGCGCCTGAAACTACCAAATCTCGTGCGTTATATTATGGTTATTTTGTACAGTGCGTAAGTTCTATCGGCTTGGCATTTGGGATTTATAACCCAATTGCAATTCATTGAGAACGAGAAATTCGCCGTGATCAAGACTCTCGACGCGGATGAGTACATCACTTTCTCTACCGATTCACTGGAACTCTGAGTTAAGTATTTCCTCTGCAACGACATGGGGAATTTGTGTTACCCATTTTACCCAATTGTCGGGGGCGAGGCTAATTAGGCGTTTGCTGCTGACATCGGTAGGTTTTGGCATCGGGAATGTGGATGTCCTCACGCAGTGTCACTCATGATACATTAGATACAGTCAAACCTACACAATATATCTGGCATCGTACTAAATCAGTTGTTGCAATTCTTCAACTGTATTGGCGGCGATCGCACTACGCAGAATCGCTTTTAAGCTTTCTAAATCTGAAATAGGCGAGATTTGTGACATCAGTTGTAAGCCGTCACTACCGAATTTCATCTCTAGAGTCATTTCAATATTTGATAACATTTGCTCAAGTTTTCCGCGTTTTTCACCTCTAATTTCGCCACGTATTTCCCCTTCTTGTAGAATTTCCTGATACCAAGGCGAATCACGCAATACTGTCATATCCCACCTCATGATTTGTTGGACTAACGCACTGTCTATTACAAACGTAGCAAAAAATGCTAGGACCGTTTCTAGTTGGCTTAATTGTTCATCCGCTTGCAATAAGCGCAATGCGCGCGCGAATTTTCAACTCATCTTCACCGCCTTTAAGAATCGGTACGAAGGGAAGTAAGGAGGGTAATGGTTGTTCAAAGGCGATGTTAACATCAACCTCCCACAGATTGATGACGCGGTAGTCTTGACGTACTTGTAACCCAGCGATATTAGACGAATATTGCGTCGGAATTACTGTATCACTCGTTTTGAGGATATTAATCAGTACAGGATAGGTTGGTAAGTTATATTTTTCTTCCGCAAGTGCGGCATAGGCACGCATCCGGCGTGGCATTTGGGATTTATAGCGCAATTGCAATTCATTGAGGACGAGAAATTTGCCGTACTCAAGACTCTCGACGCGGATGAGTACATCACTTTCTCTACCGATCCACTGGAACTCTGAGTTAAGGATTTCCCCTGCAACGACATCGGGGATTTGTGTTACCCATTTTACCCAATTGTCGGGGGCGAGGCTAATTAAGCGTTTGGTGCTGACATCGGCAGGTTTTGGCATGAAGAATGTGGTGTACTCACGTAGTGTCACTCATGATACATTAGATACAGTCAAACCTACACAACATATACCACCTAAAGTAGTCTGTGAATATATTTCCTTAAAATAATAAATTTTTTGGATTCATTGCGTTCTCTTGGTTAGGGGTGGATTGACTGTAATTAGATTCAGGCTGACTCATTAGCTTACCCTTGTTACCTTATCTCAGATTACGGCGAATTTTATACTCAAAATAAACTAGGTCATCATAATCCAATAGGGTTGGTGAATCGCGAAATTTATCTGTTGAGAGATGCAGGGGATGCAGGAGGAGAGATAAAAGGCTTAACTGAACCCTGTATTGCCTTATAATCTTCATCTCGTCCCAAATCAAGCATTCCTTGGTTGTCATAAAATTTTTCAGCTTCAGGTAGAGAATTTAACCCTACTTTACGAGTAGCGATCGCGTAACTCTTTGAGATTTTGTAGCACTTGTGCTGCTGTTACCTCCACCGTCATTGTTCCCATTCCAATTGGTTTACCACCACCTACCTTAAGAGCAATAGGATATTTTGGATCTTGTCCTAGCACAATTAACAGAGTACCAAGTTCTTCTGACTTCAAATTCTTAAAATGTAACTCACTTATAAAGGTGTACTCTTTTGCTGCTTGCTGAATAGTAATGCCTTGATTTTGACCTTTATCAATTGCTCTGATCGTGTGATAATACATCACCTTGCCAATTTAGCTGAACACCAAAACCTAAATTCATTTCTTCAGCCCGGATGGGAGTAGGTTGATTATCAGGTTTCAAAAAGCCGTATTTTTCCGCTTCGGCATCTGGTAAAAACTCTCCTGCCCCTAGCAGTAAAGTCCAATCCCACTCTCCTGAATTTCCTAGCTGCCTAATTTTTCGAGCTTCAGCGTTTAAAACACAACCAGGATATTGCACTGTAGCCGAGTTATATTTTACTGTAAACTTCCAGGTAAATAAATTGAGCGTCCTCCTGCATAATAAGTCTCAACAAATTTCATATCTGGCTTGGTGGGATCAGCACATTCTTTACCTGATTGAATGAGAATTAGTCCATTAGGAATTAGGGTTAAATTAATAGTGCAATGGTTGACGAATCTTTTGTGCATAGTTGTTTTGTAAAAATATAATGAACCGCAGAGACCCCCCAGAATGCTAAGGAAGAGAGAAGAGAGTTATTTATGCCGTAGTTACACAAATAGTGAAATAGCTATAAGATTAAACAGTAACTAGATTATTTAGCTGCACTTCACACTGTTGAAAAACATAGTTGACAGCAGCAAAGAGTTTATCAAGCTCATAAATAGTGTAAGGGGTGTTCTCTTTAGTCAATAATTCCGCATCCAGCTTGCCGAATTGCCAGCGATCGCCATTAGAGACAATGCCAAATATAGTTATTGGTAATTCTCCATTCAGTCTTTGTGCAGCAATCATTTCTGCTAAACATTGTGCCCAACCTGCTTCAAAGTTATCCTGCTTGGCTTCTACTAAAATGAAGTAGGGCTTATCAAAAACTACTTTTCCCAATGGAGAACGTTTAGCTAAAATATATTCAGGATAACCTGAGAGTTTTTCATCATAAGTGAGAGATTGATGACTCCACAAAGTAAACTTGCTGCTGTATCGCTTCCAAACTTCCTTTAAAACAGGGTAGATTAAGTTTTCACAAATAGCATATTCTGAGTTATTAACAACTCCTTCTCGCATTACAGTTTGTAAATCTTCTCGAAAGTAATCTGAGACATGAAACTCAGCTTCACTCATGAAATTGAATTCAGTATATTTAACCTGAAATTCTTTCAGGACCTCGCCTATTGTTTTGTAACTACTGAACGCCATGTTGCTATTCTCAACAAATTTACTATGTAGGTATTTAATGCACAACGAATTTGAGAGGAGGACTTGACCAAGTTCGTATACTCAACTCTGCAGATTGTTTTGCATCAGAATCTGCAATTACTTTAATCGCGTCTTCAAGTAGAAAAAGCCGATTTACTACTTGAGCATGAAAATACCACTTTTCCTTTGTAACATCTCTTAACTGCCATTCATAGTCCATCACTAAATTTTGTACGTTATTCCAGGCTTCATCTGATAACTCAGTTCCTGACGGCAATTCTATTTGAAAATCAATCCAGTGAAGATTTGGAAATCTCGCAGCTACAGCCCTTACCCTTTTAACATTGACCACATTAACTAACTTGTGTACCAGTTTTCTTACTTCATGAACTGTTTCAGTACTTGATGATGCTTTTAATTCTATCAAGTATAAGGAAGAATATGTATGAATTTCACTCCAAGTGATGTTTGTCTTATAAATTGGTAGAGAATGCTTCTCTGTTGAATTCGTACTTACAATCATCATTCATCCTTTAAACATTCATTGCATGCGATCGCTCAAACTTTGATTATTCTATTGTGGGAACGGTTGTGGTAGCTTGTGAAATTTTATTATTCAGGTGCTCAATCAGTTGTCGCACCCATTCGTCTTTATAATCCATAGCATCCTCGTAAGCGGTTTCATCTTCCATCACTAATTTATGGAGGTACTCCAGTTTTGAGAACATCGCCCTCCAAATTTATTTGGTAAGTAGACATGAATTCCTAGATGGTATGTGACAAATTCTATGAGCAGGGAAAGCTGTAATAATTGCCTAATAATGCTGCTAACTTCTTACCTCGTCGCTATGCAACAACTCAATCAATCAATTGTCCAAGTTTATACTCAGGATTGTGTGTGATACAAATCACATATTTACCCAACTTGGGATCGAATAAGCCGATCGCACCGTAAAGATGACCTACTTTGTGTGCCAAGACAAACGCTACTGGTATAGAAATAGGTCCGTTAATCTTCAGTAACTGTCCCCCTACTAGTTCTCCAGACTTTGCCATTTCATCCAGACGGGTGGCTGCATCTTTGACAATTTGGTCATTCTGGGCAGGTTCCCCAAAATTGACGCGCAAAATCTCGTCTTCTAATTCCATCAGGTACGTTGTCATAAGTTTAACCTGTCATCGAATGGCTCTATCATACACGACGATGGAAGATGCAATTTCCAATCTGTCGTATCCTAGAGTTATACCTCACACAATTGGGCTAGTGGCCGAGCAACTATTTCAAGATATTCCCCAAGTAGAACTGCTGCAATGGTTGGCACGCGGTTCTCTCAAACAAAACCTGTGTCGGGCAATTCGTTTGTGGGTGTGGTTAAACACTCTTTACGGAGAAAGTAAGTACCGCTTGCCGTTGGCAGAATCTTTCACTTTTGCTGATTGGCGAGATAACTTTTTCACACCCACACACACCAAAGGAGAAGAGATTCCCAAATTACATGACGCCAATTGCCCTTGTGCGAAAACTACGGCTGAGTGGTTGTTTGATGCGAAAACAGGAATTTTAGAAACAGAGTGGAAGCGATCACTCATTTCTCATACAGCTATAGATACATCCTTACTAGATGAACTACTACAGCGACGCTTGTTTGGACTAACTCGTCGTTCCCTCCAAGGAGATTTGGAAATCTTAGCAGAACTGGGCTGGCTTGTGTACCAAAAGAATAAATATTATCCCGTACATGAGTTCCCCTCTCATCCCACAAATATCCCACAAGAACCTACGGCTGCTAAACTTGGTGCCTATGAATGGAACTTTTTACATCCAGATTTGGCGGCGATCGCCCAAAATCATTCCCAGCAAATTGATGGAGTGCAACGCTTCTTCCTGAAACTTGATTATGTCATTCCCTATGCCACCATAGATCAAGTCGATAACTGGCAGTATGAATTAAAAGAACTTTGGGCGAAAAAGATAGTACCACCCATCAAACTGACTTACGACAGTGCCAGGGTTGGAAATAGCGTTAATTGCATAGTCTACCCAGTCTGCATCTACTATGTGCAGCGAGCGGTTTATCTTTGTGCTTTTGGCGAAAGTCCTGATCGAAAAACTGATTGGTATAACTTTCGTCTTGATCGCATTCAACGGATGACTCCCCTGGAGTGGAAACACCCAGTCATTCCCCAGCCTTTGCGTCAATGCTATCAAACATCCACCTTACCAAGTCCCGATGACATTGCAGTGCAATTGTCTCAAGCTTGGGGCTTTGATTTCTATTTGCCCAAACGTCTAATGTTACTGCGATTTCAACGAGAATATCATGACCTTTATATCAAGGATACTTTTCGTCATGAAACCTTTGAGTCAATTACTTACCAGCAAACACAGCATCTGATTACACAAGAAGTGCCACAATTCATACAACAGCAATCGTTGCTAGAAATTATCGCCCATCGCTCCCAACAAGATGCCTACTACCGCGTCTATTACCGACACAGAGATAATAATGTAGTTATGCGGTTAAGGGCGTGGCGTCCTCAATGCGAAGTTCTCCTTCCTTGGGATTTGAGACAAAACATGAAGAGTGAAGTGCAACAAGAGGCGCAACTTTATGATTATGGATTTTAGATCAATGAATACAACAGAATTGACAGAAAGATTTGAAACCGCATTGATATACGATCGCCGCCCTTTTACATGATGCAATATGAGAGCAAGGAGGTTAACATATTTAACAGTAAATTCACATGTATTTTGTTTTATGTGTGTATTAAAATTTATAAATACACGGTGTGTGACACTAAACCTAAACCCCCTTACCTTGAGCGGAAAACCAGATACTTAGAGCAATTACGTCATACTTCTCCCTCAGTAAGGCTGTTATCGTTAGCAGACAAACTGCACAATGCTTCCTTTGTTCTGGCAGAATGGCAACAACGAGGAGATGTTATTTGGAATAACTTTAATGCTCGTCAGCAGAAAACATTGTGGTTTTATCAGTCGATAGCTGAATGCTGATGCAAAAATTTCCAATTGACAGTAAGACGTGTACATTACATAAAAGAGAATACGTCATCAGAGGAGTTTAGTAATGGGATATGTAATTGCAACGGCAAATATGAAAGGTGGCGTGGGGAAAACGACTCTCACCGTCAATTTAGCGACTTGTTTGGCGAAAGATCATGGCAAGCGAGTGCTTGTCTTGGACTTAGATTCGCAAATCAGTGCCACACTTAGTCTCATGTCACCTGTGGAATTTGCCAAGCGCCGCAAACAAAGACTGACACTTAGGTATCTGATCAATGAAGTTATTAATCCAGAGCAAGAACAAAAAATAGCAATTCAAGAGATCGTCCATTCTCAAGTTTGTGGTTTGCCAGGGCTGGATTTACTACCGGGAGATATCGATTTGTATGATGAATTTGTTGTGTCACAAATGCTTCATCAACAAGCAGTATATCTGAAAGAGCAAGACTTTGAAACAATTTGGAATCGATTTGAAAGATTTTTATTGACTAAGATTTTAGAACCAATTCGTCAAGAATATGATTTTATTCTGCTGGATTGCGCTCCAGGATATAATCTTTTGACTCGCAGTGCGTTAGCAACAAGTAATTTTTATGTCCTTCCTGCTAAACCCGAACCCTTATCTGTGATTGGTATTCAGTTGTTAGAAAGACGCATTGCTCATTTAAAAGACAGTCACGCACATGAAGCCGAAATGGATATAAAAATGTTAGGAATTGTCTTTACGATGTCCAACGCTAACTTACTGACTGGAAGATACTACAAGCAAGTTATGCAACGCGTTCAACAAGATTTTGGCGATTCTAAAATTTTTCAAGCACAGATACCAGTTGATGTGAATGTTGCTAAAGCAGTTGACAGTTTTATGCCAGTCGTTTTAAACGCTTCTCAATCATCAGGCTCAAAAGCATTCGTTCAGTTAACTAAAGAATTGTTGCAAAAGCTTGTATCTTTGGAGAGTAAGTAGTTATCAGTAATTAGCTTTTTAGCAATTAGTACGAATTGAATTATGTCATCTGTCGAACCTATTGCTCCATCTCATAAGTAATTTAAGCTAATAGCTAATAGCTATTAGCTATTAGCCTATGAGTGAGATTTTGAGCCAACACCGCGCTCTAAAAAGACGCGGATTCAGATTTGGGCTCTCGGTGATCGCTCATGAATTTTTCAATTGTAGCAATACTGATCGCTTAAGACTCTATCCACCCATAACCTCCTTGTCTTGCTTTGTTCTTCACCCTGTACAACTGTAACTGAAACGGCTGTAGGCCCAAGCTATAAGTATTAACACGGCTAACACCAATCCAATTACAAATGAACTTATAAAGGCGTTTTTGAGAAAACTATTCAGCTTTGCATCACTGAGTTTTCTTTGCTTTTTTTCCTCTTCCAGTTGCACCTTTAATTGATTTAATTTCGGTTCTTGTTGCTGGCGAATAAACGTTGCTAAATAGTCATGTACTAATTGATAGCGTTTGGTAGGATTTTCTTGTAGTAAAATTACTAAGCCAGATTGAACAAAAATCTCTAAAACTAAATCTAATTTGTTGACTTCCTTAGTGAAATCAGCATGCAAATTCCGTTCTAACTCGGCACGAGTCTTGAGCGGACGAGTTCCTTTTTCATCTGTTAGCAAATACAGCACCAGTTCTGCTGCCTGCTGATTCTCAGAACCACAAGCTTCAACGACTTCGGCCAGATATCGCTTCACCAGTTCTTGCTTTGGTCCGCGTTGGTAATAGTTTTCTAAAGTCGTAATATTCTCTGCTTGCAGTTGTGCCCCCACTATCTGTAACTCTATTGGGCGTACTTCTCCGAGTTCACCAGCGAGATCCTTAACGAGTTCATCAACTAAATCAGGTTCTAAGTGGAAATGAGAACGATTGGTTAAGCATTCAATAATTGATTTGGCATCCGCAGGTGAAAAATTTCCCAACTTGTAAAGGACATTGTTGCTAAGAATATCATTGCTAATAATGTTCATACAGGGTGCGTCATTGCACTCCAGTAAATAATGCAAGTAATCTACCCGCAGTGACAAAATTACCTTCACAGACAGAATATTGAGACACTCTCCCAAAAACTCAAAAAATTGCCACCTTTGCGTTGGTTCGGTAGCAACAAAGATGAATTCTTCAAACTGGTCAAAAATTATTACTGGACGCAAATTATGCAACACGCTTTGCCGCAACAGATTTAGAAGGGAGTGGAAAGGGGGAGGAGGAATGGAGTGTGCTGATATATTCTCCGCGTCCTCCTGTATCCCTTTTTCTGCCAGAGCTTTTGACAGTGACCTATGTAATTCCTCTACCCAATTAGTGTAAACTCGTAGCGATACAGGCAAATTGTCTTGAATGCCGATCGCTTTGTTTTTTAAAGCTGGTACTAGTCCCGCATTTACGAGTGAACTTTTACCGACGCCTGACTGTCCGTAAATGACTATCAACTTATAGTCAGGACGCGCAATACGTTCTATCAAACGTTCGACATCCAATTGGCGACCAGATGCTGTAATCTCTGGAGTTATATTCTCCTGTGGAGGAGAGCTTGCACGCGATGTCAAGACAAAGCGTTGGGATAAATTCGCCTGTCGAGTTGCCTCCAGCCACCCTGCACCAATAAATGCCCGCAATCCATACTTTTGCTCAATTGAGCGCCGTTCCAGCCTGGTATGATACGCTTCTAGATATCGCTTTTGTTGGAAGTAAAGTTTTTGCAAATTCTTCAGGATATTGATATAAAGCTGCGGATTTTTGTCAGAAATTCCCCCTTTTTTCGCTGTTTCTAAAGTAATAATAGCTAATGAGTATTTTTCTAAGTATTCTTCCGCTTGTGCGCGGATAAACAGATAGAAAATAGATGGTGAAGTAGGGATATTATTTTGATTATGTCCTAAAGCTTCCAATGCTTTTTCGGCATTTTCTCTTGCTTCATTCCAATTGTTATTTGCGAGAGCAACTTCAGCTAAAAAGCTATAGTCTTGAGCTATTTTCACTCCATTTTTTTCATCTTCATGCAAGTTCAAAGCTTTTTCAGACAATCTTTTCAACTGCTTCCAGTCTTTTAAATCTCGCAGAATGAGCCCAAATTTATCAATTGAATTGGCTATTAAATCTGGGCGTTGAGCTTCATAAAAAACTTTCAAACACAGATGAAGAGAGTTTCTAGTTGCTTGTAGATATTTTGCTTTCAAATCTTGGTCTTCTTCCAATATTGAAAGATAATCTCTATCCTGATAATGAGTATTTCTAGTTTTTTCGTAATAACAAAATGTAATATGGCTTAAGACTTTACCTTGCCGTTCTAAATTATGAATTTGCTGCCAAAAAGCCAAACTTCTGTGATAATGCTCAAGAGCAGTATCTAGATGATGATTAACATATTCAGTTAATCCCAATAAATATTCAATACTTGCTAGAGCTTCCGGTTCTATGACTTGTCCGGAACTTTGCAAGTCTTGCCAAGCTGATTTGATTTCCCGACAATTTTCTATAGAAAAGGTAGAACTATCAGCAAAGAATTGGGCTGCTGTTTGTGACAAAAAGTCAATCAACTCAGTAGGTGCGATCGCAAACTTTTTAGTCGTTGTCCAACTTTCCAAATCGGGAGCAAACTGCATCATCTGCTTGTGGACTTCGTCATCAATCCACAAAACCAACGGAAAGGGAAAATTATTGCGAAACTCCTCGCGCACTTGATTGGCTGAACTAAGCATTTGATCGAGATTCTGTACGGTTTCTAAACCCGACACCATCAAGGCATTTGGCACTTGATCCCGTAATTTCTCTCGAATACCGGTATATAAAGTTCTTTCAAAATTACTCAGAATCAGGAAGCTAAATTCAACGTGACAAATTTCCCGCAACCGTTCCATCAAAAGCGATCGCCATTTAGCATAGTTGCACCGTGCCAAAATCAGTTTAAACTGCCCAACAGAAGACTCAATTGCCCAAGCCAGTTGTTGCAGTGCCTTTTCATCAAAAGAGTGAAGAGAGACGAGAGTTTTATCCTCCCCAACTTCCTCCCTCTCATTTCCTTCCTTGGCGATCTTGGCGTCTTGGCGGTTCATAAAATCTTCTTCCAACACAACAGTCGCAGTTCATGAACTATATTAGGATTGCTATAATTTCAACTCTTTCGCCTCTGCCAAAATCGGATTGACATCGAACCAAGTCTCACCGCAATCGCGATACTCAAACACAAACCGACTGCGAATCAGCTTCTGATATCCTTGATCATCATTGACCTTTTTCGTTTGCTTAACTTGGCGGAGCAACTCCCACTCATCATTAGAAATGGGCATAGTCATTTCATTGCGGCGATCTCTGATTACATATTCTAAAGTATCACGAGAAAGAGGAAGTGACATTTCTTCCATAATCCACGTGTTCAGTAGCCGCAGCAAGTCTCGCACATGACCACCACTCACTTTACACAAACGTTCTAGAGTCTCGACGTGCTCGAAAATAAAGGTAATGTTACGGCGACGCTGGTCGGGTCTCAAATCAGGATAAGCTCTTGCCAGTACCATCTCTTGCAAAAGATGCACTCCCTCTTCGTGGACATTGCCATCGGGCCATTGTACTGGTACCATTGGTAAGACTTTGGGGTCTTCCACAAAGCGCTGAGTGAGCATTCCATAATCATTGCAGAACTTCAAAGCCAGTGGCATTGTATAAACCAGATGACAATTTAGCTTCGTCAAATACTCACCCTGATCAATAAACAGGTATTCTTGTTGGGGACGCCCCCAAGACTTCGGACGGTTATCAATGCGATCAAGATTATCGACAATCACCACCAGCCCTTTTTTACCCTGCTGTTTCAGTTTAGCGATCGCAGGTTCCAAGAGTTCGTTGTTGATCCCTTCCAGCAGCTTAGTTTTTTGTGGCCCGAGATACTGATTTAGTTTTTCCCGCAGAGTCCCATCACTTTTTGCTTTAGCAGTGATTTCCCCAATGCCAAGATAGAGAGAAAACTTTTCTTTTTCAGTAGTTACACCCACACTTTCAGCACCAGGCACCTTAATTTTTACCCCTGTTACCTCTGTATTCAAGACCCTAGCCACCCCTTGCAGCAACTCCTTGAGTCTGTTAGGTTCCTGAAGGTGAAGTTTTTCGATACTTTGACTAACACGATGGGCGATCGCCAGTAGCACATCAGCAATATCCACATCAGTCATTTCTAAATCTTCGCTAGACTCAAAATAGACGACGTGAAAACCTTCTGTTTCCAGTTCCAGCTTCAGCTTCAGTAATTCCGTAGACTTACCACAACCAATATGCCCAGTAAATAAAGTGCGTGTGAAGCTATCGGGCAAAAATGTAATTTTCTTCTTCAATTTACCGATAATATCACCACCACGCACGGAGGAGAAGTCAATATAATACTGCTTATCTGACTGATTATTAACGACCAGAGTCCGGCTGGGATCTGTTGCCTCAAAAAATTTGCGTAAATCTATTGTCATAAAGCGTACAATTAAGCTGTTCTTTTGTCATCCTTAATAAATAGGATATACATTCCCGTATTTTCAAGGATATCTATACTTACAGCATCCACAACCAACTTTTCGGTAACTTAGCAATTTTCTCTCCAGATCCCCGACAACTCTTACGGATACAGCTAGCGAATGAGGGGTATCACCCCTCATGAACGATAAATCAACTATTTCGTTGCTGTTTCAAGACGCGATCGCCTGTGCGAGTCTCGTCTCGAAAAGCCGATAAAATCGTTGGGGTGTGGGGTCAGACCCAGCATTCGCGCCTCAGCATCCTCTAAGAAGTCGGGGATCTTTGGACAATAAGCTATGATTCTAAGTTTTTAACGTGTTCCTGAATCAACTGTGGTATCTTTGCAAAATCTTCTGGAGTTTTCGGAAGTGGATACCACACTCTGTTTTCAGAATCAGCAGCAAAACGGTCAACAAATTTATAAAAAGCTTCTTTATCACTTGGGTAAGCAACAATGTAAGCTCGCAATTCAGCTTTACTCATCTTGTCAAAATCAGGTTTCATGTTATGAAGCTCCATGTACCATTTCGCTTAACTTCAATTTCCAATTCCTGTCCTGAGAGGATAAAGATATTGCCAGTACGCTTATCTAGACGTAATAACACTATGGATCTGGGAATCGAAGCAACTTACAACTCAATTACTCCCTTCCCGCTAGAAGAATACCGATATATAAAACCGCCAAGATGCCAAGAACGCCAAGTTTGAAGATCAAGAAGATAGGTAATCTTACACCGGGAAGGGAGTAATAAGCTAATTATATTGACATTATGATATATATGTCATATATTCTCTAAATGACATGGGAGATACTTTTTTATTCGGAGTTCGAGGAGTGGTTCGATGAGCAGGAAGAGCCAGTCCGAGAAGCAATCGCCTCGGTTCTCGATGTACTTGAAGAGGAGGGGCCGCTTCTTGGACGGCCCTACGTCGATACGATAAAGGATTCTAGGTTTCCAAACATGAAAGAGCTTCGGGTTCAATATCAAGGAAAGCCGTGGCGAGTCATCTTTGCGTTTGACCCGAAACGGCAAGCAATTCTCCTTGTGGGTGGCGACAAAGGCGGAGAGAAGCGTTGGTATAAAAAGAGTATTCCAATAGCAGAGCGACGTTTCGAGGAGCATCTGAAGGCACTTGAGGAAGAAGAGAGGAGAGAGAAATGAAATCGTACAAGGAAAAGCGGCAAGAGTTTTCACCGGAGGCACAAGCGCGAATTAGTGCTGGTGCCCAAGAGATCAAAAACGAGATTCGTATCCTTCGAGCGATACGAGAAGCATCGGGGCTTTCGCAAGAAGAGCTTGCCGAGCGTCTTGAGGTTGGACAGTCCTACATTTCTCGCCTTGAAAGACGAGACAACATAACCTTGGCAACCCTCGCCGGAATTGCCCAAGCCCTTGGAGGCTCGATAGAGATCACCATTAACCTCCCGGAGTGTGAGCCTGTGAAGTTTTCAGGGATCGAGGCGTTATTCTGAAACGTTTTCAGACGGTAAACCTCCCCACCCTGGCAACCCTCGTAAGGCTGTTTCCTGGAACCGAAAGCTTCAGTTGAGTATGTAAGGCAGACCAAAGCTCACTACCGATAGCCATTGCATCGCTTGACATTGCCCAAATTAATTACAACAGAGAATCAGGATCTACACCCATTGCACGCAACCGTTCTGCCAGCAAATGGGCGCGTTCTTCTGGGGTGAGCAAACGTTTACCTTCCTGATTGTACCAGTACAGCCACTCCCGCGTAATGCCTTGATATTTTCCTCGTTCCATGCCAATGCCCAAGCCTATTTCCGGTAACCAAACAGGATTTCCTTGCTGCAATTCATAGCTACTATTTACCAACTGATAGACTTCCAGTCGTGGCTTACGGCGGCGGGTGGGATTATAGACTACGTAGTACAGCACCCCCAACTTTGCATACTCATCTTTTTTCGTGCTGTATTCCCCACGATAAGTCTGAGATACCACTTCCAACACAAATTTTGGAACTTGCTTCTCTTCCCAAACTACATAACTGAGACGTAAATTTTCATCAAAAAAACGTTCTACGCCTAAACTCAAAAACCCATCTGGGACAATAGGCGATTGATCTGGGTCATAGTATACCCCCATATCAACGCCAAAAAACCAATCCATACGGTCTGCCCAAGCCATAGCTAGTACAGCTTTAAGTAAACTGGGAATCAAATCTTGTAGTTCATTATCCACAGGAGTATCGTCAGAGTCAGGCAGTTCCTCAGAAGAGGGCAAGCAGGCTAATGGATCGTACTCTAACATGAGCTTTTTGGGGATGATCTCACAATCAGATCGTATAGCAATCTTATCTAATTTGTCAGAATTGCAAGACCCAGATCCCCGACTTCGTAAGAGTTGTCGGGGATCCCTACCGAGGTTAATTAAATTATGTACGGCATCACCAACAGATGACCACAGACATTTATGTTCTAGCAAACACTAAATATATAAAAAATAGTTACCATAATTATTTGGTGGTGTGCATTGCCCTAAACGGGCTTATAATACTAAGGTGAGGAACTACGTCACTGGTGGAAATTAGCCGATGAGCGCAGCTTTACAGCGAGTGATGAGCGAACTGAAACAGCTAACCCCGGAGGAGCAGTGGAAACTGCTGGGGTACTTAATGAATCAGCTTCAGGCTAGTGTCCGTTTAGTCACCAGGCCACAGCCAGAGGTTCAACCCTTCGTTCGGTCGGTGAATGTTGATGCACTACTAGCAGAAACGAGTGGAAGCTGGGGACATCTCAGTATTGAGGAAATCGATACTGAGCTTAAGCGGCAACGGCAGATCGATTGGGGCGAGTAGGAATTGGGCCTGTGGAACTGCTTTTTGATACCAACATTATCATCTATCATCTCAACGGTCGGCTGAATGAGCCGGGAACAGATCTTTTAAGGCAAGGGCTGTCGGGGCAGGGTGCTTATTCGGTCATTTCGAGGATTGAGGTGCTAGGTTTTGAGCAGTCTGAGGTTGCTGACACTAAAGCAAAACGAGTTCTTTCTAGGTTGATCGAGTTGTCCCTTACTTCTGAAATTGCGGAACGCACAATCATACTTCGTGAGCGTTTCCGGATTAAAGTTCCTGATGCTATTATTGCTGCTACAGCTCTGGAGTACTCGCTCCAGTTCGTCACTCGTAATCAAGATGACTTTTTATGATTAACTTCTTTTGCCAAACCCAACAACGATTCTAAATTAGCCTCAAGTTCCAAATTCGATTCTTCAGCAAGCAATTCTCTTTGTGCTGCTTCGAGTTCGCTTTCCAATATTAAATAATCATCTAGGCTCAGCGTGAGAGTGTTGCTAAAAAACTGCTGAGCAATTTCTCTAATAAGATTTGTTAACTCCTCCTTGGCAATGGCAAAATTTTTAGTAGTTGCCCAACTCTCTAAATCGGGAGCAATCTGCATCATCTGCTTGTGGACGAGATCATCAATCCACAACACCAACGGAAAAGAAAAATTATTGCGAAACTCCTCTCGCACCTGATTAGCAGAAATCAGCATCCGTTCAAGATTCTGCACTGATTCTAAACCCAAAACCATCAGACAGGCTGGGACTTCCTCCCCCAATTCCTCTCGAATTGCAGAATAAAGAGTCTTTTCCGACTCCTGAAGAACTAAGACACGAATTTCGACTTGACAAATTTCCCGTAATTGCTCAACCAACCGCAGGCGTGAACTGGCATAGTTGCACCGTGCCAAAATCAGCTTAAACTGTCCAACAGAAGCCTCAATCGCCCAAGCCAGTTGTCGCAAAGCCTTTTCATTCTCCCCTCTTCTGCTCTCTGGGAGAGGGGGATTGTGCGGTTCAGTCATAACTGTGACTCTTTTGCCTCTGCCAAAATGGGATTGAAGTTCATCATATACCAAGGTTTTGGCTGTTTGGGATGGTAACTTTCCGCCGTTATGTAGTATAGCAGTCCTAAATCATTCCTGATGAATCAAGATCCCTGACTTCTTAAAGAAGTCGGGGTGTGAAGTCTTGCAATTCTCACAAATTATATCATGTCCGGTAGATTAACCTTAAATACTAGAAGAACCCCAAGATCGCTCCTCGCTGTGCTTTGTCTCCCCTCCCCGCTTGCGGGGAGGGGTTGGGGGTGGGGTTCTTGTATTATGGTTGTGCTACCGGAAATGATATTAAATAGACATCTCCGAAAGGGATTATAGCAGTCCGTGGAGGAGTCGTGAAAAATATAGACAAGGAAATGAGAGCAACAAGAACGCTCTTGTTCGCCAAGGGAAGAAAAAATAAAGAGATATATAATTTTCACGCTCTGATGCGCGGACTGCTATATTTTCTTCATGTAAATATTTTTTTATTTATTTACAAAAAATACAGAGCAAACGCTGGAATTTCAAGAAGTACGTCTCAATTTTCAGAAAACCCTAATAAGTCGCCTTAACACTTGCTTTTTGACAAGACTTTAGGCATTCACTTTCACTCTTAAAAATAACTCTAACGACAAATTATAATTCTTGTGTAAAAGCACTATTTTAGGTATTTGTCAAGATAAATGTAGATGCATTTGCCTTGACAAAAATGCGCTCTTTGTTTATCTGTGTTATGCGATTGGGCTGTCTTCCAACTGCCATAAAGGGCGATCGCTTAAGGTCCCACGATTTATCTCTAGTGCAGTGTCTGACAATCTCAGAGCGATTTAATCAGAAGCCCATAAATTAATGACAGATGCGAGAGACTCTTGAAGCAATGACCGATAGAGACTTGCCAAAGTAGGGTTTATTTGTGGAGCCAAAATAGTCTGTTAGGTGGTATGCTGCGCTTGTAAAATAGCCGTCTAAATTTATAGTTTGAGAAAAATTTGCGCTTTGGGAAGATTCATAGCAAAATTAATAAATGCTTGAACTTCCTCTGAATTAAATTTCCTTGTTCAGGGTTTAGCCTCTACTAAATCCGAGTATTAAAACTCATCAAATGTCAGATTATAACTACTTTGACTAAAACAGGAGAGGCAAATGATCGTTTTTGATTTCAGTAGCTTGAGTGCTATTAGCCATGTTCGCAATGCTGCTTCTGTAATTAGCGTTATTACTCAACAATTGAGTTTGAGCCGAAGTGAGGGGATAAGAGAGCCGCAAGCACATAACTTAGGAACGCTTTCACAAGAGCCCTCAGCTACAAAGCGCACTCTCACAGCCCAAGCTATCACGAACAATAGCAAGTGCGGCTCTGGGCAATCACGCGACAAAAACATGTGGCCATTCGCCTGCGACAGTATTTGGAATGTACCGATTGGAGCGAATGCGAATTACGTTAATGCCTATATCGGCTCAAAGGGCATTGGAGTTGACACCGAGTGGTACATCACAACCAAAGACAGCGACCCTGCTGTCTCAACCTACATGCCTCCTACTTTTAGTCCAGGTCGTTGCTCTGGCACCATACCCCAGCAGCAGGCGCAGTGGCATCCGGAAGCAAGTCAGCCGATGAAAGTTCCCTACAATCTCATCATTCCAGATGCAACTACGACATATACTCCAAACGGCTCCTCGGCGTTCCTAAAGCCGGATGGCAGAACCCTAGTGTCATTCACTACAACTACTCGTTGTCAGCAGGGTGGTCCGCTCTACAGTAATTGGTTCGGACAGCAGGATATCTACGGTGATGGCATTGAGGGTGGACATGGCGGCTCTGGGATGTCAAGCATTGGTGGTAGTATTCGCCCTGGTGAATTGATCAACAACATTCCTATCCGTCATGCACTTAAGATTGATATCTGGGGCAAGTGGCTGCACTACAATTCTTCATCACCAACTCCCGGTCATCGCTGGCCAGCCCCTCTTGCTGATGCTAATGCACCAAATCAATACCAGGGATCTAATCCGGCGCTCGTTATGGGTTCGTTGCTAGCAATTCCACCGAATGTCACAGCCCAAAGTCTGGGACTGACTTCCATTGCCGGTCAAAAGATATTTCAGGCAATGCAAGACTACGGTGCTTATATTGTTGATGATTCGGGTTGGGACTATAATTATCTCTGCGTTGAGCAGAGCGCCGAGGTGGAGTACTCGACAGTCACTGGACATGATTTGTCTGGTGATGCTGCACTCCAAGCCGACTTCACTAAAATCATTGCAAACGTGAAGGTTGTGAACAACAACGGAGCAAACAGCATTGGTGGAGGTGGTTCCCCACGCCAACCTTTACCACCACCGATTGGAAACTAAAACCGAAGGCATGAGTTGTCGGTAAGGTGACTTGAACGGATTATTATAACTGTTCTCGTTTGAATCATATGATGTCCGTCAAATCACCTATAATAAAAGAACCCTACTCCCAACCCCTCCCCGCCAACGGGATGAGTTTCAGACGGAATTCAGGGCAAACGCACCTTGTCAATCTAAATGCCATTTTCTCAATAAAACCCTATCCTTTATCATTAAACCCTATTAATTGAGAATCAATCACATAAAATTTTTTACTTTCCATATACGGATAAAAAAATCAGATTAACGCAAAATCTTATTTCTGCGTCAAATCCACAAACAAAGGTTTTTGTCCATTTAGTTTTGTTAATTTTAGATGCGTTTGCCCTGGGAGAGAAGAAAAAATGTCACTATATAACAAAATGTAAATCGGAATTCCGTTTGCAGTTGGGCTGAAGTGCTCGAGGGCAATGACGAACCAATAATGATTATTTGCACCGACTTACTTATTGGGTTCATAACGAAACATTACCCTGAGGTAGATGCTGCATATAGGAAGTGATACAACAGAAATAAACAAATTCAGTCAAGATGATGAAGTTCCCTAACTACATCCTAAGCGAACTTGTTCATGAAGGTCGAAGAATTTTAGTTTATCGAGGAGTCTCGGAGCTGAATCGTCAACCTGTCATGATCAAAACTCTGAAAGCTGATTTTCCGACATTGAAGGAGATTGCTCAGTTAAAGCAAGAGTATCAAATTCTTGTTAGTTTAAGTATTCCAGGAGTCATTAAAACTTACGGCTGGGAACGATCGCAAAATCGATGGGCGCTGATTTTAGAGGATGGCGGTATTTCTTTAAAAGAATTTGCTGAGGGAAATTGGCTGAGATTAGATAATTTTTTAACTGTGGCAATTCAAATAACATCTGCCCTTGGAGAGATTCATCAACAAAGAATTATTCATAAAGATATTAAGCCGAAAAACATTCTTATTCATCCACAAACTCAGGAAATTAAACTGATTGACTTTAGTATTTCTTCTCAGCTACCAGAGGAAAACTCCGTTCTGAGGCTGACAAATCAAATAGAAGGTACACTGTCTTATCTTTCTCCAGAACAAACTGGACGGATGAATCGTTTAAGCGATCGCCGCAGCGATTTGTATTCGTTGGGCGTGACATTCTATGAATTACTGACTGGCGCACTCCCATTTGCATCGAGCGATCCACTTGAATTGATTCATTGTCATATTGCCATACAACCAATTCCACCACATGAAGTCCGACAAGACATGCCCATCGCCCTATCTGAATTGGTGATGAAACTGTTGGCAAAGAATCCTGAGGATCGTTATCAAAGTGCCTTTGGTGTCAAGGCTGATTTGGAAACAATCCAGACTCAATTACAATCAGGGGCAATGGTTGAACTGGCGATCGCACAACACGATATTTCTGGACAACTTTTGATTCCGCAAAAACTCTACGGACGAGACGCAGAAATCACCACTTTGTTGGCAGCGTTTGCACGAGTGACAAGTCGTGATTCAACTCCAATCGAACTCGTGTTGGTGTCGGGTTATTCTGGCATCGGTAAATCGTCACTCGTGAATGAGATCCATAAACCAATTCTACAGCAACGAGGATATTTTATTTCCGGGAAGTTTGACCAGTTTCAGCGCGATATTCCTTATGCTTCCCTAACTCAAGCATTTCAAACTCTGATTCAACAGTTATTAACAGAAAGTACGGCGAATCTGGAAGCGTGGAAAAACAAACTACTTAAGGCGTTAGGGCAAAATGCACAGGTGATGAGCGATTTGATTCCTGAAGTGGAACTGATTATTGGTGTTCAACCTCCTGTACCGCAACTGCCAGCCGTAGAAGCGCAAAACCGATTTAATCAAGTCTTAAGAGAGTTTATTCAAGTCTTTGCACAACCAGAACATCCCTTAGTACTGTTTTTAGATGATTTACAGTGGGCAGATTTGGCATCGCTTAAGTTACTTCAGGCATTGATGCAGGATGCAAGTTGCCGAAATTTACTGTTGTTAGGCGCATATCGGGATCATGAGGTAGAGCTACATCCTTTAATGCAAATTGTCGAGGAAATGCAGCGCTCGGGAGCAAGAGTGAGCAATATTGTGCTACAGCCGTTGCAATTAGAAAACGTTCAGCAGTTGCTGACAGAAACGTTCCGAGAAGACGCAGCATCAGAACAATTGGCAACATTAATCTTTCAAAAAACACAGGGAAATCCCTTCTTTGTCATCCAATTATTACAATCATTAGTTCAAGAAAATCTGATTTGCTTTGACTTTGATTCGGCACACTGGCAGTGGGATTTCGAGCAAATTCAAATGATTGGCGTTACGGATAATGTTGTAGATCTAATGATTGCCAAGATCCAGAAGCTACCAGAAGAGACAAGAACACTTTTGAAGTTAGCAGCTTGTATTGGTAATAGTTTTGATTTAGAAACGCTTTTGATTATTTACGAAAATTCATCGATTAACACAGCGAGAGATCTTTGGTCAGCCCTCCAAGAAAGATTAGTTATTCCTTTAAGCAATGCTTATAAAGTACCGTTAGTTGTTGGCGAGGAGACAGCAGGGGCGACAACATTTGAATTAGTTAATTATAAATTTTTACATGACAGAGTTCAACAAGCTGCTTATGCCTTGATTCCAGAAATCGAGAGGAAAGCAACACACCTAAAAATCGGTCAGCGACTTCAGCAAAGTCAATCGGCAGAAGCACAAAAAGAAAATATTTTTGAATTAGTTAATCAGTTGAACTACGGTATTGATTTAATTTCTTCGCAAGCAGAAAGAGATCAGTTGGCAGCACTCAATTTCATCGCCGGTCAAAAGGCAAAGGCATCGATCGCTTATGAACCTGCAACCCGTTATCTTAATCTCGGACTGGAGTTATTGTCTGTTGATAGCTGGCTGCTTCAGTATGACTTAACTCTCAACTTACATGAATCCGCAATTATTACCGAGTGCATTAATGCCAACTATACGCGATCACAGGCTTTGATTGACACTGCTTTAGCACAAACAAAACATCTCCTTGATCGCGTGCGAATTTATAAGTGTCAAATTCAGCTTGATATTGCTAAGGCTGATTTACCTGCCTCGATCAATACAGCATTAACAATCTTGAAATTATTAGGTGTTCCGATTCCCACAGAAACTGAGAAAATTCAGCAGTATTGCCAGCAACTTCGACTTGAACTTGTGTTTGAACAGAATGCGATCGCTGCGTTAGCAAATCTACCCGTGCTCAGCAACCCAATTATACAGGCAGCGCTCGAAATTCTCAACACCATGCCTGGTCCAGTTTATATTGTTCGACCAGAACTTTTTATGCCGATGATGCTGACGATGACGCGCCTATCGGTGCAATATGGAAATTGGGTACCTTCATCGTTTGCTTACTGTATCTATGGAGTGCTTTCTTGTGGTTTTTTTGCAGAAATTGATACAGGTTATGCCTTTGGGCAGTTGTCTTTAAGAGTGTTAGAACAATTTAATAATATGACACTCTATCCCCAAGTGTTGAAAGTGTATTCAAGTCACATCCACCACACGAAAAACCATATCCGCTCTACAATTGAGTTGTTTGAATCCGCTATCGATCACTCTGTGGAGACGGGCAATATTGAGTTTTTGGGATACGGAGCAAGCGAACAGGCAATTCATCTGTTGTTGAGTGGCGAAAATTTGGTCACTGTGAATCAAAAAGTATTGCCCAAAGTTGAGTTGGTAGAAGGCTTTCAGCAGGGTTTAGGCATTTATTACATCCGCATTGCCCGACAAATGGTTTTAAACCTTATGGGTGAGGCAGATAATCCTCTGACTCTGACAGGAGAGAGTTTCAGCGAAGCGACGATGCTACCTGTTGTCGAAGCGGCAAACTGGAAGACACTGCTGTGTTGCTTTCATCTGTTCAAATTGATGCTAGCCTATATGTTGGGAGATATCGACACCGCCATCGCACAAGCGGAACTGACAGCAGTCAACCTAGACGGTGTACTCGGGATGGTGATGCAGTATGAATATCTGTTCTATCACTCACTCAGTCTACTAGCTCAATGCGATCGCCTTGGTGCGTCTGAAAAAGAACAACTCCTCAACCAAGTTCACGCCAACCAAGATGTCTTAAAACTGAGGGCAATACATGCTCCCATGAACTTTCAGCACAAGTACGATTTAGTAGCTGCGGAAACCGCCAGAGTTCTTGGACAAAGACTCGTGGCAATGGATTATTATGACGCTAGCATTGAATCTGCTAGAAACCACGGCTATCTCCACGGAGAAGCACTCGCCAATGAATTGGCAGCAAAGTTTTATTTATCGATTCATAAAGAAAAAATTGCTAAAACCTATCTGAGAGATGCCTACCAAGGGTATGTAAGTTGGGGCTGCTTGATTAAAGAACATGACTTAGCGACGCGTTACCCCAACCTATTAAAACCCAACACCCCAGAATATATGCTTCAACCGTCGCTGAGTGAGGCGGTAACGGCAACATCAGCATTACTCGATTTAAGCACAGCGGTAAAAGCATCTGTGGCGATCGCCAGCGAACTTATTCTCGAAAACTTGCTAAATGAATTAATCAAAATTGCGATCGAAAATGCAGGCGCAGATACAGGTATCCTCATTGCTAAGCTTGCAGGCGAATTTGTGGTGGAAGTTGCCGGAACAGTTGAGCAAAATCAAGTTGTCGCACTAATCACGGCTAATGTTCAATTTCCGCTCTCCATTCTTAACTATGTTGATCGCACTCAAGAAATGGTTGTCATTAACGACGCAACTTGTGAAAGCCGTTTTCTTCACGATGCTTACATAACAACTTATCAACCTAAATCGGTGTTGTGTATTCCCATACTGCTTCACGGGCAATTGCAGAACCTGCTTTATCTAGAAAACAGTTTAACAACTGGAGCCTTTACCCGAGAGCGATTGGAGGTTTTAGGGTTGTTATCGACTCAGATTGCAGTTTCACTAGAAAATGCACGGCTTTACCGCAACTTAGCTAATGCTAACACGCAATTAGAAAATTATGCTCAGACGCTTGAGGCAACCGTTGCCGAACGAACTTTGGATCTCCAAGCAAAAACAACGCATCTAGAGCAAACCAAAATTCAATTAGAAGCGAGCAATCAAGAACTTGAAGCCTTTTCTTCTTCAGTTTCCCACGATCTGCGGGCACCACTGCGACGGATAAATTTCTTCACGAACTGGCTCACACAATCGACAGGATCAGAATTAAACGAGCAGAGTCAAGACTATCTCAGGCGGATTGTCAATTCGACTCAAGAGATGGAGCAACTGATCGAGGGTTTATTAAGGCTTTCGCGAATTAATCGGTCGGAAATGCACCGACAATCAGTTAATGTGAGTGCGATCGTTCAATCAATCGCGCAAACGTTGCAAAAAGATGAACCTAACAGATGTGTTAAGTTCCAAATCGAAATGGGAATAACTGCCAATGTCGATACTCATCTCCTCAAAGCCGCTCTCGAAAATTTACTCGGTAATGCGAGTAAGTTTACTCGTCATCGCGATCTAGCACTGATTGAATTTGGTGTTTTTCACTCCGAACAACACTCAACACCTGTTTTCTTCATCCGCGATAACGGTGTTGGTTTTGATATGACCTATGTTGATAAACTTTTTATAGCCTTTCAGCGCTTGCATTCTTCGTTTGAGTTTGAAGGTAGCGGAATTGGGTTAGCCACGGTAGCGCGAATTATTCAACGTCATCAAGGTAAAATTTGGGCTGAAAGTACTGTTGGACAAGGAACAACATTTTATTTCACGTTAGAAAAAGGAGTAGCAAATGACTAATCCTACAGTTAAGAACAAACGATTACGCGTTCTGATTGTAGAAGATTCAGAAGATGATTTGCAGCTTTTGTTACACACGTTAAAACGTGAAGGATATGACCTTGTTTATGAACAAGTTGATACAATTGCAGCTCTCTTAACAGCGTTAGAGCAACAACCGTGGGAGATCATTATTTGTGATTATGTAATGCCTGGGTTTACGGCTCCAACAGTTTTATCAATTCTTAAAGAAAAAGGATTGGATATTCCTTTCATTATTTCATCCGGCATTGTTGATGAAGAAACGGCTGTGACAGCACTCAAACAAGGTGCTCACGATTTCGTCTCTAAAAGCAAACTCAGCCGACTCGTTCCCGCCATCGAGCGAGAGTTGCGCGAAGCTGAAGTGCGACGCCAACACCGCCAGACTGAAGCAGCTTTACGGAAAAACGAAGCTCGCTATCGATCGCTCGTCACTGCAACCGCTCAAGTGATCTGGATAGCCAATGCCCAAGGTGAATTTGTAGACTCTCTGGAATCCTGGGAGCAACTGACAGGATTTACAAAAGAAGCCCTTCAAGGGTGGGGTTGGTTAGAAGCAATTCATCCAGAAGACAGAGAGTTGAGTGCCGAATCTTGGAAACAGGCGATCGCCACGCAAAGAATTTATGAAATCGAGCATCGGGTTCTCACTGCCGAGGGCATTTATCGATTCTTCATCGCCCGAGCGGTACCCGTGTTGGATGAAACGGGTCAAGTGCTAGAGTGGATCGGTACCCTGAGTGATATTACAACCCGCAAGCAAATGGAGGTGGCATTGCAGCAACGAGCGGAGGAATTGATGATCGCCAATCGAGTCAAAGACGAGTTTCTCGCTGTGTTATCTCATGAACTACGCACTCCATTGACACCGATTCTTGGTTGGTCAAAATTACTGCAAACTGGCAAATTGAATCCTACCAAAATCGCCGAAGCCACAGCCACCATCACACGCAATCCCAAGTTACAGATGCGACTGATTGACGATCTGCTTGACATCTCTCGGATTTTACATGGTAAACTTAGTTTAACGATGACCTCCGTAGATCTGGGTAACGTCGTTTCAGCTGCACTCGACACAGTTTGCTTAGCCGCAGAAACCAAGTCACTGCAAATTCAGATGGCGATCGCATCTCCAATCGGTATCGTCAAGGGTGATGCTGGAAGGTTGCAGCAAGTTGTGTGGAATCTCTTATCCAATGCGATTAAATTCACACCAGAGGGCGGACAGATCGCGGTGGAATTGTCAACAGTGGGAAGCCTTGCACAAATCCAAGTCAAAGATACTGGCAAAGGAATTCAAAGCGACTTTCTACCGTATGTGTTTGACTATTTCCGTCAAGCAGATAGCGCAACGACGCGCAAGTTTGGGGGTTTGGGGTTGGGACTCGCGATTGTACGTCAAATTGTTCAACTCCACGGTGGCACAGTCAGGGTAGACAGTCCCGGTGAAGGACTTGGAGCCACTTTTACAGTCCAAATTCCGCTCGTTCAATCTGTTAATATATGCCAGCTAAAGCCGGATGCAAGAGTTGATTTAAGCGGTGTTCAGGTTTTAGTGGTTGATGACGATGCAGACTCGCGGGAGTTTGTTACCTTTGTCCTAAAGCAAGAAAATGCGATCGTTACTGAAGCTGCATCCGGGATGGAAGCTTTACAAGCACTTGAGCGATCAATTTTTGATATTATCGTCAGCGATGTTGGTATGCCTTCTATGGATGGCTACATGCTAATACGCCAAATTCGATTGCTGAAGGCTGAACAAGGGAGAGACATTCCGGCAATTGCTCTCTCTGCCTATGCTAGGGAAATTGATGTTCAACAAGCATTAGCTGCAGGCTTTCAGCAGCATCTCTCGAAGCCAGTCGATTCAAATGTCTTGGTTGGTATGGTTGCTGGTTTTTTGCAAAGGAGAGCAGTTTAGGCAGGGATTGGGCATAGCCTAACGGTTAAAACCCTTTTAGGACTGGGGTTTAGACTCAACAGATTGAACTGCCTCTGTCTTCGACTCGCTTGACGAGATCTTGCTCAATTCTTGTACTTGGTTAAGATGAATATTATTTACCTGGATAATAAAGTTTTCTATTGCCTGTTTTGCCTTTTGTTGACGTTGGGTTTCATCTTCAACATCATAGCAACGATAAGATTCAGTGACTCCTAATACAAATTTCTCTTGCTCAGCTTCTAATAATTCAACGGTTGTGTTAGCCGCCACCGAATTTTCCTGAAAAGGAAAGGAGGTAACTACACTAGCAACTATGGATGCGACAGCTGGGAAGATGACTGGGAGCCACTTGAACCACGAAATACCTACATCCAATTTGTCTACTAAGACTAAAATTGGTGTAATTCCCGAGAAAACAACAGTTGCCAATTGCAAAGTATAGTAAATATTTCTCGAACTTCCTCGGACTTTTTTATAATCGTCAATCAACTCTTGCGAATACTGTAAAGCTTTTTCTCTCGCCGGGGTTAGTGGATTTTTCGCCAAAAAGTTATTATTAGCCGATAGATAATTGTAGAGTTCGGCTTTCCTCTTGAAATCGGACTGATTAGAGTTATTCGATAATTGTTTATTGAGCAGGAAAAGAAAAAGCCAAATAGAAACAAAAGCCGCTTCCCAGATAACTAAGTCTTGCCTATTTGGCAAAACGTAAAGAATAATTCCTACGCAGACAACACTAGACAGAAATAAATACTCAAGAGCTTTCAGCGGTAACGACATATTTGAACTGAATGAAGGAGATAATTTTTCAACCGTATTGGAAACCTCTTTCTGGTTGAGATTCTCAGAATTAGTCATTTCAGAATTAGTCATTTCAGAATTAGTTATTTGTCGAAGTGTTGACAGAACTTGGCAAAAGTTAAAAGTGAGCCAGCGCGATCTTGGGGGTTTCCC
>CALMVQ010000072.1 GCA_937873135.1 uncultured Scytonema sp.
GAATCAAACTCAAGCGTCTTTACCCATCAATTCAGTCTTGACAGCCTACTAGTACGTCACGGCGTAAATAAACCACCCATCTGAAATAGTTAAAACCCTTACAAAATAAGGTTCTTTCTTTTTACTTTTTACTTTTTACTTTTGCCTTGTTGTACTAGCCCTAATTCTAGCTCCATCCATTAAGAATTTCAGTCACGCCATTACTAGCCTACAAGCGGCGGCTGAGGTTGTTGGTGCTTCAACTCTTGTATCAATGCCTGACACTGTTTATTAGCTTCTGTGGCTTGTCCCATTAAATCAAGCTTGCGCTTACGATTTTCTTTTGGTTCAAGTGGTATAGCTCTTGCTTGACTACTTAGTGTGGCTGCTAGATGGCTGTATTCTTTGATTTTTGCTTTTAGTTCGTCCATCTCTTAACCCTCTAGTTCGGAAATCACGACATCCAAATTCAACATCTGTTCATAAAGTATATTCGCTCTTGCTTGAAGTAAGCTAGCGTCGTCATAATCCCCTAAATCTACTGCATTATCTGATAGATTATTCAATTCCTCCACTATTTCTTCAAGTCGGTCATACACTCGTAACAATGCAGTAATGGTTGTTTGTTTCAATTTGCGCCAGTCTCCTTGTAAAAATTGTTTCCACGTTTAAGCGTAGCCCAGTAGGATGTATCAAATGACCAAAACTGCGATACTTCATTAGACATCCAGAAAACATGGGATTTTGAGGTCAAATCGGAATTTTATGCAAGAGTCCTAGAGGTCGATTCCCCCATCAAACTCTTCTGGGTCATCAGTTTCTATGACTGCTGGCTTAACTTCTGATAGCTGCTGACAACCCGTTAAGCTTGCATTTGTAACATATTATCAGATTGTTATTAACTCCAGCTTGAATAGGCTTCTAAGTGCTGTAGCGCTTACTATAAACTAAGAGTATATTTTATGTTTAATTTTACCCACTTACTTAATATGAGTGGTAAGGCAGGAGTCGCTCCAGTACTGCTTGACAAAATCCTCAATCTCCAGGTATTTTTAAAGAATGGGAATCTATAGCCCTATATATAAAGATATGTAAAGTTTTCTCTAAAAATCTTTTCGTACTCCTCCCACTTGACTGTGATGAAAGTGTACTTTTTGAATAAAAGTACATATTGTGGAAGTTGGGAAAATATAGAATGTCTGATGACTTACAGTAGGCGCAGCGCCAATTATCGGCACAAGCGTGTCCAAACTATTTCTGAGTATAAATGCTAAGATTCGGCTCAATCATCGACAATAGTAACTAAAGCGATCGCCCGGAAGATAAAACGTGAACGAAGATGAGTTTGTGAAGCAGATTCAATTCCTCCAGAAACGAATGGCTGAACTGCAACAGAATGCCCGCAAATTACCTTTACAGCAACAAACTCAGTTGACAAAAGCCTTTGAGAGCTTGAGTACTGGTTTGAGGGAGTTGCAAGTCACAGAGGAAACTATCCGACTTTTGCTGTCTGCAGTGCAACAATCTAAAGATTCGATTATCATCACCACAGCCAAACTCGATATACCAGAGCCTAAAATCGTCTTTGTTAATCCCGCCTTTAGCCAGATGACAGGTTACACGATTGAGGAAGTGTTGGGTAAAACTCCACGTATCCTGCAAGGGTCCAAAACAGATCGTGCTCTCCTTGATGACTTACGCTACCATCTTTCTAACGGTATCCCTTTTCACGGTGAGGCAATTAACTACCGTAAAGATGGTCAGGAATTTTATATCGAATGGCATATTACGCCAATTCGTAATGTCAATCAAACAATTACGCATTTCGTTGCCATTCAACGAGACATTACTGCCCGCAAACTTATGGAGCAAGAACGCGATAGCCTTCTTGAACGGGAGCAAGTAACTCGTGCTGAAGCAGAAGCCGCTAACCGCATCAAAGATGAGTTCTTGGCAATGCTTTCTCATGAACTGAGAACTCCACTCACCCCAATTTTAGGATGGTCAAGGCTACTGCAAACAAACAAGCTATCAGAAGCCAAACTTCAAGAGGCTCTTTCGACAATTGAGCAACATGCCAAGCGTCAGGCGAAACTTGTCGATGACCTCCTCGACCTCTCACGAATTATACAAGGTAAATTATCACTTAATTTAACTGTCGTCACACTCATCACACCGATTGCTGCTGCTTTAGAAACAGTTCGTTTATCAGCTGAGGCGAAGTCAATTCACCTCAAGACGATGCTTGACGTCACAGTAGGAGAAATTATGGGTGATATAAGCAGACTGCAACAAGTCTTTTGGAACTTGCTGTCAAATGCCATCAAATTTACTCCTAAAGGTGGTTCTGTTACAGTGGAACTACAAAAATTAGAGCATTATGCTCAGATTGTAGTCAGCGACTCGGGACAAGGTATTAACAGAGACTTTCTACCATTTGTATTTGACCGTTTTCGACAAGAAGATGGTTCAATCACGCGTCAATTTGGAGGTTTGGGGTTGGGATTGGCAATCTCCCGGCAACTTGTGGAAGCCCATGGAGGAACGCTTGTGGTAGACAGTCCTGGTGTGGGACAAGGTGCAACCTTTACTATTAAACTGCCTCTCTTCGCAGATTCTCAACAGAAAACACCAAACAGTGAACCTTCTGTACAATCTTTGGATTTGAGTGATATTAAAGTCTTGGTAGTAGAAGATGACCCAGGTAGCCGAGATTTCATCACCTTCGCACTCGAACAGTATAAGGCTGATGTTGCCGCAGTAGAATCGGCGGAACAGGCACTTTTGTCACTGGCACAGTCAAAGCCAGATATATTGGCGATTGATATTGGGATGCCAAATGTCGATGGCTATACACTTATACGTCAAATCAGATCTCAAGCACCGGAACAAGGAGGACTAATTCCAGCGATCGCCCTTACCGCCTATGTTGGGGAAAATGACCAGCGACAGGCACTTGCAGCTGGTTTTCAAATCCATTTCCCCAAACCAGTTGAACCAGCAGAATTAGCTGTAGTTGTTGCCAGACTTGCCAGCAAAAAGCCATGATGGAAAAAGTAAAAAGGCAAGTATTCAGGTTTCAGCTAGGTGGGATTTGGCGGCATTTCGTCTGATGAAGGAGGAATTTCTTTAACAGGAGTATGTGTTTGTGTTGTCTCCTCAACTTCAGTGTGTGCTTGTGCCGCTTCTACCAATTCTGGAGATGGAGGTGATGGTGGAATCGCCTCTGGCACACTTTCGGTTTTTGATTCTACGTTGGGAGTGGTGGAGACATCGGGTTGTTGTTCTTGTACGGGAGTACGGCGATCATTAATTTCAAGAGTAGGTTTGCCTATAGGTTTAGAGGGTGCCCCAAATTTGGGAACGTCGCTTGTTTTTTTCTGCACTTCGTTTTTGGCACCAGAGAAGGTGTTACCAATGCTTCTTTGCAACTGAGCAAGCTGTTGTTGGAACGGCAACTTATTAACCTGCTGCCGAACGTTAGTTTTCACCGTTTCCGCACTGGGTACCTGGGTTTGTTGTTTCTGTGGAGTCAATTGCCGACGCAATAAAAGTGTTTCCCAGCTCAGCCAACCCAAAAGACCGACACTAGCGACATGACCTAGCAAAAGTCCTCCGGTGATGCGTCCGGCAAACACCCATAAGACCAAGGCATAAAACAGACCCACACCACTCAAAATAAAATCATTCTTGCGGTGGATTTCAGGAAAAAAGAAAGCTGCTAGGTAAACAGCAATACTACCAAGACCGACTGCCAATGCCAGGAAATATGCCAGCATATTGTGGTTACTCCTTACTATGTCATTTAACTAGACATTATCAATTCTGCAAATTTTGCGAGGGAATTGTTGACTTAAGATACAAATTCAAATTATAAATGGCATCGGGAGCAGGGAAGAGGGAAGGGGGAGTACAGAGAGAAGAATTTTGATTCCTTTGTTACTCGATAATCGCCTGTGAGATTGTGACTGATAAAGGACTTTCGATCCCGAACCTCCTTTCCTCGTGAGATAAGATTAATTATCTACGTAAAGAGTGTATTTGCACTGTATGTAGGAACTCTTAATCTCTTCTTTAGGAGAGAAGAGATTATCTCGGACTACCCTTAAAGATGAAAGGATCTCCAAGAGATAGCCAAAAAACTTATGACACAGCAAAGCTTTGGTGTGATTGGTTTAGCAGTTATGGGTGAAAACCTGGCTCTAAATGTGGAGCGCAATGGCTTCCCCATCGCAGTTTACAACCGCTCGCGTGAGAAAACCGATGTTTTCATGGCAGAGCGTGCCCAAGGAAGAAACGTTGTACCCGCTTTTACTTTGGAAGAATTTGTTGGAGCCTTGGAACGTCCCCGCAAAATCTTGATCATGGTGAAAGCTGGCGCACCAGTTGATGGGGTGATTAACCAGCTGACACCCTTGCTGGAAGAGGGTGACATCATCATGGATGGTGGTAACTCTTTATTTGAAGATACAGAAAGACGTACCAAAGAACTGGAACCTAAGGGCTTTCGCTTTATTGGGATGGGCGTCAGTGGTGGTGAAGAAGGTGCGCTGAATGGGCCATCATTAATGCCTGGAGGCACAAAAAGCTCCTACCAGTATCTAGAGCCAATTTTCAAAAAAATTGCCGCCCAAGTTGATGACGGTGCTTGTGTCACCTATTGTGGTCCTGGCGGTGCTGGTCATTACGTTAAAATGGTACACAACGGCATTGAGTACGGCGATATGCAGCTGATTGCTGAAGCATACGATTTACTGAAAAATGCTGTTGGACTTGACCACAATCAACTCCATGAAGTTTTTACCGAATGGAACACCACCGACGAACTCAATTCATTTTTGATTGAGATTACATCAAAAATCTTCCCTTACATTGACCCAGACACAAATCTACCCTTAGTTGATTTGGTGATGGACGCAGCAGGGCAAAAGGGAACTGGACGCTGGACAGTGCAGAGTGCTTTGGAGTTGGGCGTTGCTATTCCGACAATCATTGCAGCAGTTAATGCCCGGATTATGTCCTCCTTCAAGAAAGAACGGGTAGCAGCATCCAAGATTCTCACAGGTCCCAGTGGTAAGTATGATGGACAGACCAAAGAGTTTATCAATATGGTGCGGGATGCACTTTATTGCTCGAAAATCTGTTCTTACGCTCAGGGGATGGCACTTTTAGCTACAGCTTCACATACGTATAATTACGAGCTAAATCTCAGTGAGATGGCGCGAATTTGGAAGGGTGGCTGTATTATTCGTGCTGGATTTTTGAATAAGATTAAGGACGCTTTCAATCAAGATAAAGCTTTGCCTAACCTTCTGTTAGCGCCTGAATTTAAGCAAACCATTCTTGACAGGCAAACAGCTTGGCGTGAAGTGTTGGTAACAGCAGCAAAACTAGGAATTCCAGTGCCAGCATTTAGCGCGTCTTTGGATTATTTTGATAGCTATCGACGCGATCGCTTGCCTCAAAACCTGACTCAAGCCCAACGCGATTACTTCGGTGCTCATACTTATGAACGCATCGATAAGCCAGGAGTCTTCCACACAGAATGGACACCAATAGCTGAAGCCTCCGTACAAACCTCCACTCCACAACAGCTACAAGCAACAAAACCAATGACACCTCCTTCAAAATAATAGGTTTTAGTTGGTCTTTTTGAGGTGACTCTGAATTTCAGAGTCACTTTTTTTATCAAGGAATGGGGTTTGGCTGAGAATAACCGATTCTCAAGCAGGTGCAATCACAAAATTCTATACCCCTATTTAGACAATGCCAAATCATCTTAATCGCGAAGTCTGCCGGGGGAAGCTTCCGCCCCCAAGACTTCGCGCTTGGGTTCAAACATACGGCTGGATATTTATTTACTGGCAAGTGCCTTAACCAAGCACTATAGCGGTTATCGTTTTAGTCACATCCCATACGCCCTCAAGAGGGGTTTATGGGATGTGACTGAGAACGGCTATATTCAAACTTTTTTAATTTTAAATTCCGTATATTGTCCTAATTTGGAGTATTAATCACATCGTTTGTGTTGATTTATACTTATTACTTGCTGAAAAATATCAATTCCCTAGAAAATTAGATGTGATGGAAAATACACAAGAATACAAGTACAATATTAAAAGTGATATAATAGCTTGATATTTACCTGTGAGAAAGCACAGGTAAATATCAAGCTATCTATATAATCTAGCGATACTTCTCATGCAAATGTGAAGCTATGTCAAAAAGATTAAATCAATTAACGAATTATTAATCATACTAATGATAGATACAAAAAAGCAAAAAGGTGATACTTTTCATCCGGAATATTGTTATAGACTGACTCAACGTCTCCACAAAGACAAAAGAGCAAAAAATTATTTCAACCGATACAGCCTTTCAAGTTGGTTAAACTTGACTGAGTTTAATGTGTCGATAACTATTTTAGGTCATGACTCTCGAGAACAGAGCCGTAATTTCAGGGAATTTTCAAATGTTCAGAATTTATACAGTTTCTGTAACAACTAAAAAAGGTTGTGCATGATATCTAGCCATGAATACTCAAAAATCAATCATGCATAATCAACCAATCATGGGTATAAATAAATATCACCACTCAGTCTTAAAACTTCCGCGAACTCTGAGTTCCCTGGAAACTTTTGGCTTCAGCCTATCTGGTTTATTAGCATGGTTATTGACTGCACCTGCGGTACATAGTGCCCTTGGACCGTGGGCAATTTTTGTCTGGCTACCTGGAACAATTATTGGTATGTTGCTGAACTTCCAAGTGCAAGCCTTAGGTAGGCACTTGGCAGATGTCTCAGGGGGGACTCCTAATTACACTACTAAGCTGCTAAAGCCATTTCCATGGTTGGGATGCTATGCAGCACTGGGATACTTCTATAGTTGGGCCGCGTTTCCACTCAGCACTATAATTCTTGCAGACTTAATCACGGTTCAACTTGAACCTTTTGGCATTACTTTTCCAGAAATACCTCTGAAAATTGGTTTGACACTACTCGTCTTTATCATGGCGTTTAGTGGTACGCGAGCTTTGGGTATCTTGCACTTGTGTTTTATTGTCCCTGCTGTTGGATTACTACTCATTTTTAGTGTTCAAGGTATTGGCTGGCTAGCTTTTTCCCCAGCCAGCCCTGGTTTTTTCCCAACCACTTGGCCTAGTTTCTCAGTTTTGGAATGGGCAAAGTGGTTTTTTTTTGCAGTCTTCGCCACATGTAGCTGTGAAACAGCTTCCGCCTTTGTTGCTGATAGTCGCAAGCCTGGTATAACTTTACGTTTTTTACCGTTAGCTGCGGGCCTTATTCCAATTGTGTTTCTAGGTTCCTCTTGGGTACTGATGCGGTTAGCTACGACGTCTGAGCTTGACAACACATTCAAAACTTTGTTAACAGCAGCTACACCCTTCTGGGGAAAGTCAGCCGCGTTAATCGTCTCACTTTGGATTTCCTCTAGTGCGCTTCTAGCTGCTGCTACAGCAGTTTGCAACTCTCCTCGTATTTTGTACCAACTTGCCCTAGACGGATACCTATCGCCTGTCTTCGCGGTGGTTTCTCGCCAAGGTGTACTGCAACCTAGCTTAATATTTAGTTTTATACTCAGTCTGTTTTTCCTACTTTGGGGAAAAATAGCCAGTTTGGTCATGGTTTCCAGTGTTGGTGTTTTAGTGTCGATAATTGTCTTCCATTTTGGTGTTTGGTTACGTCGGGCTAGATCAGAGGTACGATGGCCTTGGTTGTCCCTTGGCTTTTGTTTGGTGGAGACGTTTGTCCTAGTCGTCGGGGGCTTAGCTTGGCAGTGGCGTGACTTTGTAGCGGGTTTACTGGTTCCAATCATAATTGTGGTAGCTGATGCAGCGATCCGACGGAGCGCTTTTCCTCCCTTTCATCCCTATTGGTGGATACAGCGTCGTGCTCTTTACAGTACAAGAATTAAAGATTTTGTAGGTCTACAAGTATTAGTTATAGTAATACTGGTTTGTGGTGCTTCCATAATCACTTGGGTAATAAAGAATCAGTTAGACCAAGTTCCAGGTGATGGTGGTGACAATTTGTTAGCTATTCTACTGATGATTATTGCCTTTATAGCAGTGGCGATCGCTTGCTGGACTACTTTGCCGCAAATTGCCTCAATTGCCGAAGCGAGGGAAGTGGCAGAAAGCCGCTTTATTACGGCCTTGGATACTGTGTCAGATACTGTTTTGGTACTAAATGAAAATGGTGTGATTACCCAAGCTAACCCTGCTGCTAAATCACTTTTAGGAGTCGATGCCAATCAGCTTTACGAGCGGAGTCTCAGTGATTTCCTTTCCCAGTTGGATGATCTGCCAGCAAATTGGCAAAACACGAGTGAACAAATATTACAAATGCCCAATGGTGCTGAGCGGATCATTGAAATCACAATTTCTCGCCGATTAAATCACCAAAGCCTGGAATATATTGTGTTCTTGCGCGACATCAGCGATCGCAAGCAGGCAGAAGTTGCATTGCGAAGTTCTGAATCCACACTGAGAAAGCAAGCAACTGAATTAGAACAAGCCCTACAAAATTTACAGAGCACTCAAGCGCAGCTAATTCAAACCGAAAAAATGTCGAGCCTTGGTCAACTTGTCGCTGGTGTAGCACATGAAATCAATAACCCAGTGAACTTTATCTATGGCAATCTAACTTACATTGATAACTACACCCAAGATTTAGTTGCTTTAATTCAGCTTTACCAGCAGATTTATCCCAACACTGCACCCGAAATCTCCAAATTCATTGCAGAAATTGAACTTGATTTTCTCATGGAAGATATGCCTAAGATGCTCTCGTCGATGACAGTTGGAACGGAGCGGATCTGTGAGATTGTGCTGACTTTACGCAACTTCTCTCGGGTGGACGAAGCTGACATTAAATCTGTTGACATTCACTCTGGAATTGATAGTACCCTGTTAATTTTGCAGCATCGTCTGAAAACCAAGCCTGGGCGTCCTGGTATTCAAGTTATCAAAGAGTATGGCGACTTACCAGAAATTCAATGTTACCCAGGGCAGTTGAACCAAGTCTTCATGAATATCCTCAGTAATGCGATTGATGCCTTGGACAAATACAATCGGCAGAGAACGATAGCAGAAGTCACAGAAGACAAGAGTAAAATTACCATCTGCACTATACTAAAAAATCTTGATTGGGTCGCAATCTCTATTAAAGATAATGGTCCGGGGATGACTGATAGCACTATGAAAAGAATATTTGATCCCTTTTTTACAACTAAACCTGTGGGTGACGGTACAGGCTTAGGATTATCGATTAGTTATCAAATAGTAGTAGACAAACATAAGGGTTTTTTAAAGTGTATCTCCTCGCCCAACCACGGGGCAGAGTTTTTGATTGAAATTCCTATTATATTAGAGGCTGAGCCTTCCTAGTCGCAGTGCCTTTGAATTAAAAAAAATTAATTCATACGCTTTTAGAGAATTATAAATAGTTACTTTACTTCTAATTCCAGTATTAGTCTTTCAAAAAGGTGGAATTGCAGGTAATTTTGTTAAATTTGTTATACTCACATTAGTTTATCATTCCTGATTTTTATATTTTGCTTTTAATTCTTCTAACTCTTCATCTATCTTACTTTTGGAGGTAGGCAAGGGTTTCTGCGGTAGAACATTATTATGATTGCTTTGAGGTTTACTACTCCCTGAAAACATAGCTTTCATTTCTTCTAGTTCTCGGTCTATTTGACTAACAGTTTTTGTGACAGAATTAGGTGGTGATATCACGGGTTTTGCTGAGATCCCTGCTGGATTTAAGTCTTGGAGAACTTCATCTGCTGTTTGGTAGCGTTGAATCGGGAAATTTTCTAGCATTTTGTCCAAGATACAACTTAAGCGATCACTAACGGAAGTCTTCACATATTGTCGCCAAATCCAAGCAGCATTGTTGATGTC
Organism: uncultured Scytonema sp.; assembly: GCA_937873135.1. GTDB lineage: Bacteria > Cyanobacteriota > Cyanobacteriia > Cyanobacteriales > Nostocaceae > Rhizonema. The sequence continues at coordinate 9,905 of CALMVQ010000072.1, forward strand.
GTATAAGTCAAACGGCGATCGCTGGGTTAATAAATAAATACAGGTGACTCCCAAGCTGTAAATATCACTACCATAAACAGCTCTACCTCTAATTTGTTCAGGAGCAACATATTCCGGGCTACCAATAATAGTGCCAGTTCTTTTTAAAGCAGTGTATGTGACAATTTTAGCAGCCCCAAAATCAACTAAAACGAGATCCCCTCCCAGTGCCGCCTTTTTATAGGGGGAGGAAAGGGTTGCTCCTGTAGGTAAGGTAGGTTGGGGGGATCGACGAATAATATTTTCTGGTTTAATGTCGCGGTGGATAACTTGTCGGGCATGGCAAAATTGCAGAACTGGTAATAAATCAGACAGCAATTGCCAAATTTGAGTTTCGTTGAAAGTACCCTTTTTTGCCAATTCCTCAGCTAAATTTTCGCCATCGATAAATTCTTGGACGAGGTATTGTCTGTCATCTTGGGTAAAGTATGCCAACAGTTCTGGAATTTGTGGATGTTTCCCCAACTCATCTAAGCGCATTGCCTCTTGAGTAAATAGCTCCACCGCTTTTTGTAAGGTTTGCGTACCTTGAGCTTGAGGGTAAAATTGCTTAATGACGCAGCGCGATTTGGATGGTTTATCCTCATCAACCGCTAAGAAAGTTCTGCCAAAACCACCTTGTCCGATCGGTTTTATCGCGCGATACCGTTCTTTGAGAAGTAACTTAGAACCACAACTCAGGCAAAACTTTCCATTGTTATTAATATTTTCGGGTTTTGGACAGACAGGGTTGAGACAATAGCTCATGATGGGGATTTAGGAATACCTATCTTTATTTTGCCTTACTACAGGCAGATAAGTCGAGGTATCAAAGATTCTGAATTCAGGCATGAGTGCCCCCGTGCTACTTTTTGCAGATTCTTTTTCCCCACATATCAGGTTAAATGCTGTTTTTTGTCAATTTCCGATATTTCATGAACTAAATAGTACAAAAGAACTATAATAATGGTTTACAAGAACAGTCTTTAGCAGTAACGGTTACGTCAGTTTCCAAAAGTTTGTGATCTACTGATAATAAAAGAAACCCATCTCCAACCCCTCCGCAAGCGGGAGGGGAGACAAAGCAGAGCGAGGAGCGAGGTGGGATTCAGACGGAATTAAGGTTAATTCAGCGGACATGATATCATTAATTGTCACTCCACCTCTATTACGCTTTCATTGCAACTATGCGAATTCTGCGGTAATCGGCTATCCAGGTGCCATCGTGATACAGTACTGGTTTCAAACGTTGTTCAACAGCTTGAATGACATGCGTTTGTTGTTCGGCAGACAATCCTGATAAAAACCGACAGCCAAACATTCGAATCCAATTTGCCATGCCTGCATCTCCATCTGAAAGACGTGAGGGACGCTCAAATAGAACAGCAAAGGTGACTTCAAATCCATGTTGTTCTAAGCGAGTTGTATACTCACTTATACTCGGAAAATACCAGGGAATTGGCATTTCTGGCGATGTATAACCCATTTCTGCCAACACGCCATAAAGTGCTTTGGTGATCTCCTGGACATTTCCTTTACCACCGAATTCTGCAACAAAACGACTTCTGGGCTTCAGGGCTTGGTAAATACATTGAATAACCGCATCCGGTTCTGGAATCCAGTGCAGCACTGCATTGGAAAAGACAGCATCAAACGGCTGTTCTACTCGGAAGTTGCGTGCATCGGCTACTGCAAACTGTAAGTGAGGATAGTTGTGTTTTGCTTTTTCAATCATGCTGGGATCCCCATCAATTCCCATCACCACAGATCCTGTGTAGACGCTCTTAGCGGCTTGTCGTTGAGACAGCGCAATTTTTTCTGTTAACTGTCCCGTACCGCAACCAAGATCCAGAATGCGCTCTCCGGGTTGTGGAGACAACAATTTCAGCAAGTCTTCCCCATATTGCCAAACAAAGGTATGTTTGTCCTCATAGAGGTCTGTATTCCACTTATTCTCTAGCATGAAATTTCTCTAATGTCAATAACAAAGCGTCGATTCGTGCGAAGACAGCGCAACTACGAACCTTAATGACTTATCTACTTAATCTCAAGAGTAAAAAATTAAATAACGGTTGTCCAATATATTTTTCACTACCAAGTAATATGTAAAAGATATTAATTGTTGAGACGAGGCGCGTCTCTTCTTATAGTTAGCCAAATGGAATTGCGACACCTGCGCTACTTTGTCACGCTGGCAGAAGAACTACACTTTGGACGGGCAGCAGAACGATTGCATATTGCCCAGCCTCCTTTGAGTCAACAAATTCGTCAATTAGAGATAGAACTTGGCTTCGATCTGTTTCATCGCACCAAACGAAAAGTGCAGCTGACAGAAGCAGGGTTGGTTTTTCTAGAAGAAGCGCAACAAATTTTGAAACAGCTTGAACAGGCAATCCAAATTGGACGACAAACGAGTCGCGGTGAAATTGGGCAGTTGGCGATCGGCTTTGTCAGTTCTGCTGGGTATAATGTATTACCCAAATTTCACCGCACTTTCCGAACATCTCTTCCAGGTGTGGTTCTGGAACTACGAGAATTGACAACGTTTCAGCAAGTACAATCGCTGAGAGAAGGGCGAATCGATGTTGGATTTATCCGGCCGCCTATTGAAGAGAGTGGGTTTAATACAGAAACTATTTTTCGGGAACCGTTGGTAGTGGCATTGCCAGAAACACATCCCTTAGCAAATAAACTCAACTTATCATTGGCATCCCTGTGTAGTGAACCATTTATTTTGTTTTCTCGGATAAATGCTCCTGGACTTTACGACACTCTTATTAGTTTGTGCCAACAAGCAGGTTTTAGTCCGATGGTTGTACAGGAAGCGATTCAGATGCAAACAATTGTCAGTCTGGTGGCAGCGGAAATAGGTGTTGCGATCGTACCCGCTTCTCTCCAACACCTGCAACGAACAGGCGTGGTGTATAAGATCCTCCAAGAACCAACGCCAGAGGTGCCACTTAATCTGATTTGGCGACAAAACGACATCTCTCCCACCGTACAACGATTCATAGAAGTTGTCAGAAATCTTTGCGTACATTAAATGACTAAAAACCCTTTTGACCAATTTTCAAAGCAGTATTTTGAAGAATTTTTATCTCCCTTAGGTGAGGTGAGGACAAATTATGAAATTCCAGGTGAACCGAGGTTTGTTGATATTTGGTTTACGCCATCAACTCATCTGACAACCTCTCCACAAGAATTAGGCATCTTAGCACGAATAGCAGCAACACCCTGTTTACTAGAACCTTTTCGCAAACAACCAACTGAAAGAGAAATTCGTAGCTGTTTAGGAAAGCTAATTCACCTAGAAGCTGATTTGCACCGTCAAGCTAATCGAGATGAAGAAACAATTCCTTGGGATGAACTACCACGATTGTGGATTATTGCTGCTGCTTGTTCGGATAAGTTGCTAAATAAATTGATTGCAAGTGAGGATGAAACTTGGCTACCAGGTATTTACTTTCCGTCAAAAGTGTTTTTAACTGGGATTATTGCAATTGATAAGTTACCCCGTACTCCAGAAACTCTGTGGTTAAGAATTTTAGGTAAAGGGCTTATTCAGCAACAAGCGATTGCCGAGGTAATCGCTCTACCCAAACAAGACATTAAACGCTCTACTGTTGTAAAGCTGCTTGCGACTTGGAAAGTTAGTATAGAAGTAAGTAGCGAGATTGATGCCGAAGAAAGGGAATTAATGATGAACTTATCACAAGCTTACTTAGAATGGGAACAAGAGACTGAGCTTCGGGGAGTGGAGCGAGGCAAGGAGATCGGGAAGGAGATCGGAAAGGAGATCGGAAAGGAGCAGGAGCGGCGTGAAATTGTGGAAAACTTACTTTTAGCGCGTTTTGGTGAGTTGGACTCACAGTTAGCGGCAATTGTTCAGCCAATATTGAATTTACCAGCTATTGAGTATGCGGGTTTGCTATTGCAGTTTTCGAGCTTGTCACGCGAGGATTTATTGGCGCGGTTTGAGTAGAAGAGGCTGACATTTTTAATTATTTTGACTCGTCTCGTTTCATTCTCCACAAGAAAGTCACCAAGACTGCGGCAATAAACATCACTATTGCTGCTATGCGAAAAGTTCCTTGAACGCCCATTACCAATGCTTCAGGAGGAGCGGTTGTAACATCTGTCGCGGAGGAACTGGAGAGAGTCAGCAATGCAAACAAAGTACCCATGATCGCCAGTCCGATGGTTTGTCCCAAAGTCCGAGACAAAGATAGCAATCCAGAAGCAATGCCTAAGCGTTCTGGAGGAACCTGGCCTAAAATAGCACTATTGTTGGGTGACTGAAACATTCCAAACCCAATACCGTAGGGGATAATCCGGACAATATACCCTAGTTCTGTCAAGTGAGTATCAAAAGTACTGATGGCAAGACAGCCAACTGTCATCAGCAGCAATCCAATCAGACTGATGATCCTGGTTCCAAATCTGTCAGACAAATTTCCAGAAAAAGGGGCAAAAATCCCACCTAACACAGGCGATACAGCCAGTAATAATCCCACCTTTTGGGTGGGATAGTGGAGAACTAATTCCAGAAAGAAAGGTATGATAAAAATCACCCCTGTAATCACCACAAACACCAGCAATGCTGTTAACAAACTGAGGCTAAACTGCATGTTGCGAAACATCTGCAAGTCCAGCATTGGTTGTTTAAGGTGAGATTCAATCCAGAGAAAACTTACTAAGCCAACAGCCGCGATCGCTAATAGCAAGAGTGTCCTACTATTAGTAAAGCCGTGGTTTTGCCCTTCTGTCATCCCTACGGCAAAACAGACTAACGTTACTGTCATAATCAGTGCCCCCAGCCAATCAAATTGCTGTTTTTTAGTATTCCTGATACTGGGTGGAACACTGCGAATAACGACGAAACTCGCAAATATGCCAATCGGCACATTGACCAAAAAAATGGTACGCCAGCCAGAAATATTGATCAGCAATCCCCCGACTGTTGGCCCTAGTGCAACCCCCAATGAAACCACCGCACCGATGATCCCCAAGGCCCTTCCCCGTTCGGAGTGGGGAAAAACCTCAGTAACGATCGCCGCCCCCAGTGCGGAAATCATCACTGCTCCGAGTCCTTGTAGTGCGCGAAACCCAATCAGCCAGTAATCTCCTGGTGCAAGTCCGCATAACAGCGAACTGACTGTAAATAATATTAATCCTCCCAAGTACAGCGGTTTCTTCCCAAGCATATCTCCCAGACGCGCCGCACCCAACACCACTGCCGTCACAACTAGCAGGTAGCTCAAGACAACCCATTGAATTGTCGCAAAGTTCGTATGGAAGACACGCACTAAAGTGGGTAAAGCAATGTTGAGAATACTGGTATCGATAGTAAACATGAGTACACCCAGCCCCACTCCTAACATTGCCCACCACTTTGCTGATGTACCATTTGGGGGTTCAAGAGGATTTCTATCTAAGTTCTCATTTATACTCATATTTTTGATCAACGAGTTGCTGAGCTTGAGTTACACTTTTTGAATTTTGAAGCCTATTGAGAATTAGCTATACTGTCAGGGAACCACGCGATTGAGATAGTTCGCCTATTTAACTTTTATCATAAAATTTTACATAACTTTATTTATAGTACTCTAATAGTTAGCAGCCTAACTATTAGTTGTCAAGATAATGACTGAGCATTTTATACTCCGTCAACAATGAGAAATGCTGTAGGATCTCTGTACCAGAGCTTTTAATAAATGCGATCGCTGCTTGTTGCACCAATCTGATTTATCGAATGTTAGGATGAGACTTGCGCAAAAGAGATCTCCTAACCTCTTTAAAAAGGGGGCTTTTAAGATTCCACTCTTTTTAAGGAGGGCTAGTTTTGATTGAGGTTTCAGGTTTTCAGTGCTTAAGTTCTGTATTTAAGAGGATGAACCGCCAAGTCCAGTCGGACACGCTCCTTTGTAGCTTGCTTAGAGAGAAGGGGTACAAAGCAGCGTCTCGCTCCAGAAGACGCCAAGAACGCCAAGGAAGAAAATAGAGAAAATCAGTAATCTTACGCAGGGTGTCAGGTAAGTAGGCAGAAAGCTATAAATAATAACAGGTGAAAACACCGGAATTTTAAATTTGGATGGTCCTTGTGAATTTTATGTGAACTAAATTTAAATAAATTGTATTTTCCTCTATATTTTATCAAGATTGACCAAGTAAAGAATTTAGATGACACCGACTCTGGTTTGTAGATGGATAAGAGGGTTGTATTTCGCTAAGGGTGTATGGGATCTTATCCAATCAGAAATTACGTTAATGCTTCTTCTCGATTCACTGATGAGGACATTCTGAATTCTTACTTGTTCATTTTTACCATAACAAGGATCTTCTATGCATTTTGATATCCGAGAACTGATTGACCTTGAGAAACTACGAAATATAATTAACTTATATGGTTACTGGCCTGTTTGGGCAATAGTCTTTGCTGAATCTGGATTACTCATAGGTTTTTTTCTGCCTGGAGATAGTTTACTGTTTTTAGCTGGATTTGTTGCATCTGTTCCCCAATCATCACTTAACATTGGAGTTTTGATATTTGGTTCTTTTGTTTGTGCAGTCTTAGGTGATAATGTTGGCTATGCGACTGGTTACAGATTGGGGCGCAGGTTATTTCAGAAAGAAGATTCATGGTTATTTAAGAAGAAAAATTTGGAAAAAACCCAAAATTTTTATCAAAAGCATGGTAATAAAACGATTGTTATAGCACGTTTTACGCCAATAATTCGGACTTTCGCACCAATTGTCGCTGGTATTGGTGCCATGCGGTATCGAACATTTATGTTTTACAACTTAATCGGTGGCTTTCTTTGGACTTTTGGGATCACTCTATTAGGATTTTTCTTAGGTAAATCTGTACCTGCGGCACAACTTGATAAGTATTTGTTACCGATCATTGGATTAATTATTGTGATTTCTTTACTTCCATCAATTATTCATATAATTCAAGAGAACAGATCGAGTAAGCATTGAGTGAAGAATAGCTCTTGATTGGTGTAGTGCAATACGCTGCGACTTTCCGAAACAGCATCACAGCTGAGAGCGTCAAAGTAAGAAAAATATGATTGTGGACGTGACAGCTTGAAAACGCGATCTAATTACTGGCAACTTCTACCGTATATCCAACCCCAGTGGCAAACTATCGTTAAGGGGTTCATTGGCATCTTGGGTTATGTGGTGGCAACATTAGCTTTGATAGAGCTTGCAGGGAAATTGGCAACTCCCTTCGGAAGGGGTAATGTGATGGCGATCGCCCAACTTGCGTTTTTTCTTGCGGGAGTGTTTCTTATACGCGGTTTTTTTCAGTCTCTACAAGATAGCTACATGGCAAAAGCTGCTTTACAAGTTGCCTTTGCTCTCCGCAAGCAGGTTTACTCCCACCTGCAAAAACTTAATCTCAGCTATTTTGAAACAGCAAAAGCCGGTGATTTATCTTACCGCCTGACGGAAGATGTTGATCGCGTTGGAGAAGTGGTGAATAAACTCTTTCACGATTTTGTCCCCTGTGTTTTGCAGTTGGTGGCAATTCCTATCTATATGATCTACTTGAATTGGCAACTGACGCTGGCGACGGTGATTGTTGCACCGCTGATGGGTATTTTAATTGGCTGGTTTGGCGAACGTTTACGCAAGTTCTCTTTAAAAAGTCAAAATCGCGTCTCGAATTTGTCGGCTATTCTGACAGAAGTGTTTGGCGGTATCCGTTTGGTGCAAGCTTTTGCCGCAGAAAATTACGAAATTGCCAGGTTTAGCCGTGAAGCCGAACGCAGTTTGCAGGCAAAATATTTAACTGAACGAATAAAAGCGATTCAAATTCCCATTGTCGGATTTCTCGAAGCCTTAAGTGCGCTATCACTCTTATTAGTGGGTGTATGGCAAATTCAAAAACACAATTTGACGGTGGCTGAGTTTTTCAGCTACCTTGCAGCTGCGGCGTTATTAATCGATCCTATTGGTCATACGACAAATAATTATAACGAGTTTAAGCAGGGTGAAGCTTCTGTTGACCGCGTTTTTGAGTTATTGGCAATCAAACCAACGGTGGAAGAAAAACTAGACGCCATCGCCCTTCCTGCTGTCACGGGTAAAGTTGAATACCGTCATGTCTCCTTTGCTTACAAACCCGGTGAACCAGTTTTAAAAGATATCAATTTGTTAGCATTGCCTGGAGAAGCGATCGCACTAGTTGGTGCTTCTGGTGCTGGGAAAACTACTTTCGTAAATCTCCTACCCCGCTTTTATGACTCCAGTGGTGAAATTTTCATTGACGGTGTCAATATCCGTGATGTAAAACTTGACAGTTTGCGACGACAAATTGGCATTGTTCCCCAAGAAACGACAATGTTTTCTGGGACAATTGCTCAAAATATTGCTTTTGGACAAGATTCCTTTGATCTCGAAGCTGTCGAGAAAGCGGCGAAAATTGCCAACGCCGATCTATTTATTACCCAACTACCAGATGGTTACTACACTTGGGTGGGAGAGAGAGGGGTAAATTTATCCGGTGGGCAAAGGCAAAGAATTGCGATCGCCCGTGCTGTCTTACTTAACCCAAGAATTTTAATTCTTGATGAAGCCACATCCGCACTAGATTCTGAGTCGGAAGCTTTGGTACAGGAGGCTTTAGAAAGACTCATGCAGAAACGGACTGTTTTTATTATTGCTCATCGTCTCAGTACAGTCAGGCGATGCGATCGTATTTTAGTTTTAGAAAAAGGACAGATAGTTGAATCGGGGACTCACGAAGAATTGTTAGCACTTGAACGTCGCTATGCCCGATCCTATGCACGGCAGTTCAGTTGATCTAAGATTTCCCACAAACTTTGGCGATTTTCAAAAAATACGCTTTAAACCCACCCCTGTAAGGATCTTTTTCAAACCTTACACCCAAAACCCTACCACGCCAGTCACCTACGGCGGGAAAACGCCTCATGCGTGCTGGCTCCCCGACACCCTAATCTTTGTAAGAAAAGCCTAAAAACGTGTGACATGGAGACATTTTACCAGTTGGGCTTTATGAATTTAAATCTTCACGCCATTTAAAAATGATTTGCTCGTCAGCCTGCCTAAACTCAATATTAAACTTATCAAATACAACTTCCCGCCCCAGAAGCAATTGTTCTCCACCTGTGTTAGTTTGTAACCATGCCACAGGAGCAAGAAAATTGTGTCCATCAATTGTCATTTCAACATTGCGTAAAACATACTCAACTCTTCCGCCTATGGTTTCTGCTAGTAAAGCTGATTCTGCATCAGCTAAAGCATATCCTAAATCTTGACCAACTTTTAATGATATTAAACTCAGTTCGGCACCTGAGTCTAATATCATTGTTGTAGAAATATTTATATCTCTGTGCTTCAGTTTTACATGATAATTTGGCTGCTAATCATGGCGATTAACTGTACGAAAGCGAATTGGCAAAATCTGGATAGAAGCAGTACGGTGGGGAACTAAGTAAATTGCATATAGCTGCTTTGAAGCATCTGCTAACTCTAACACTTCACGCAAGTTTTCACTGTGAGCAATTAAGCCATTAGCATTGTAAGCAACATATTGATTTCGATATAAATCTAATAACATCTGACGGTTGTGGTTCAACCACTTCAGCATTTCGCGGCTTTCATTGTGAGAAAGTGTTTGACTCATACATATTGCAATTTTTGACACTCTCCGGGCGCTCTAGCAGTAGGGATATTAAGATATTGCTATCTTAATATCCCTACTGCTAGAGCGCCGGTCGAGTAGAAGGTATTGACATAAAATGCAGGATATGTATCTTGTATAAATCGAACATAAGGGCGCTCAGGTTTAATGCGTAGGCGTAGCCCGTCGTAGACATCGCTCTGATGTAGACCTAAAAATTTAGCTTCAAAGAAGTATTTTATCATATGCATATAATTCTAGTTTTGTCAATTGTTATTACTTGACCGACGCTCTAGGGTTCCACTGGGTAATCACGTTTGCTCAAAGAGCGTAAGAAATAGAAAAATGAGGGCAAAAGCAAAGAATTGCGATCGCCCGTGCTGTCTTACTTAATCCAAGAATTTTAATTCTCGATGAAGCCACATCCGCACTAGATTCTGAGTCGGAAGCTTTGGTACAAGAGGCTTTAGAAAGACTCATGCATAAACGGACTGTTTTTATTATTGCTCATCGTCTCAGTACAGTCAGACGATGCGATCGTATTTTAGTTTTAGAACGAGGGCAGATAGTAGAATCGGGAACTCACGAGGAATTGTTAGCTCTAGAACGTCGCTATGCCCGATCCTTATGCACGGCAGTTTAGTTAAGGGAGGAGAGGAGATAGGATCTTAAATTCTTAATGCGCTTTTACCCATCATAGTAAAGTCCTGATTATAAATTCTATTTCCAACCAGAAACTCCACCCGTGGAAAAAACCTGTAAAAAACGAGCAAACCTTCTCATTCATGAGGGGTTGTTGCTAGTAATCTCAATAATAATGAGAAAACCCGCTCTTAATGAATCGCCTCAATGAAAAATCTCTCATCTAGAACAGAAACTCGTGCAAGGGAAAGCTCGTTTTTTATAGATTAGTGCGTCCCCCACAAAGAGCGAGAACGCAAGCGAGGAGGTGACATAAGGCTGAGCTTTACTGGGGTGACATTGGTGCTTTGGTTACTATAGCGGTTTTCATTTGAATCACATACTTTTCCAAAAAAGCAATGTCAAGACGCGTTGTGGCACGTCTTTAAACTACCTATTGCATTCAATTGAGAATATCTATACTTCAGATATGCGGCTATGATCCCAGCCTTTAAATGGTGGGACTTAGACGCTCAGTCGCTTTATACAAGAGCGCGGAGATCCCTTAATTGTTCTTTCTTGTAAAGTGGGTTTGATCCCAACAACTGAAGTTTTTATTAATACTTCTTTCCTTCAGCTTCTCCCCAATAGTGCTAAAACATTTTGATTTACCAGAGCTTTCGTTGAGTATCTTTGTACTAACTTGAGTTCGGTTTGAACGAACTGTTCTCAACACTATAGTTTTTCTAAATAGCTGAGGAGATCGGCCATTTCTTGGTAATTTGGTTGAAATTTAGGCATTGGAGGCGTTTCTCCACTGGTAACTTGGTGGATTATACCATAACGGGACTTGCGCTTGGAAATGGCTTGCAAGCTGGGGCCGACGAGTCCGTCTGCTTGAAAGCCATGACAATCAGCACAATTGATTTGAAAGATAGCATGTCCTTGAATTGGATCTCCTCTACGTGACAGAACGCTTTGGAAGTAGGGATCGGAGTCTCTCAGGATGCGAACAGCAAAAAAGCCCAAAAGGACTGCTAGCAGAATCGCCAAAGCTATCATAGCGATCCGCTGAATCAGAATTTCAGGTTTGGTAATCTGGTTATGCAAAAGTTTTGCTGTTGATGTCAAAGTGTACAGAAAGTTTTCTTTTCATACACATAGCTTAAAAGTTCTTGATTGTGTCTGCAAGCACAAATTCAAGTTTTCAATTGGCAAATTGTCCACAACTTCAGGATAAGCCAAATAAGAGTCTTGAGGGTAGGCAGAGGAGCAGTTCTTAGGCAGGGGAGGAAAAACTAAACTAATTGTCTATCAACTTTTTTCCCCCCTGCTGCTCTACTTCCCCAGATCCTCTGCTTTCTTTCTCTCCCCCTATCCTTCATCTGATAAGATGAAGGACAGAAAGCATTCATATGAATAATTGCAAAGGAGATTTCAAGTGATTGAACCCCTACTTGATGGTATTGTACTGGGTCTGATCTTCATAACTCTGAGCGGCTTGTTTTACAAAGCCTATCAGCAGTATAAGCGTGGCAATCAACTCGGTTTATAAACAAAGGACATGGGGAGGAGCGACTCGCTACTCCCTGATCCTATAGAATGTTACAGTTGTATTCCCATAAACTTTTTCGCGGCAGATTTCCCAAGCAGCAATGACTGTTGGCGTATAGTCGTGAGTGCTATGTTCGACTGCTATTTCACCATTATGATCTAAAAGGTCGCAGTGAGCGATCGCCTCTAAGACTGGTTGATACAATCCACTGGCATAGGGTGGATCGAAGTATATCCGCTCAAATTGCTGTCCAGAAAGCTTTGGCAACCAATCTCGAACATCTCCCCGCAACACTTGAATTTTCTGTTCAGCATTAGCTAAATGCCGCCAGTTTTGTTGGATAACGGCACAGGCGCGGCTAGATTGCTCAATTCCTGTGACTGAGAAGGCTTCTCTACATAAAGCCTCTGCACCCATTGAACCAGTACCAGCGCACAAGTCTAGCCAGTAACAACCAGCTATTTTTCCCTGCCAAATATTAAAGATTGCCTCCCTAACCCGTCCACTAGTGGGTCTAGTTTCTTTTCCTGGTAAAGTTTTTAACTGACGATTACCGTAAATTCTCAGGCTCATACCATTTTTGATGCTTGGATTTTGGGAAAGTGTTCAGGAAACCAACGCCCTTCTTTGGGTGGTTTCACAAATAAAGCAAACTTTCCTTAAAGGATTCTAAGAGCCTAGTACAGCGCGGCAGAAATAACCAGATAGTTATAAATATCTGAAGTAAGAAGGCAGCTATGCTGGAGGCAGAGGGCAGCTATGTATCCCCATAAATAAATTTAGGGGATTTTAATAAGGACGTAGTATTTCGAAGCGCTGTGCGTCTCGAAATACATATTTCTTTATTGTTTCATAAATAAATTTAGGGGCTTTAAACCCAGTGGCACAGAGCAGATCAAAAATTTTTCTTCCCTTCTGCCTTCTGCCCTCTGCCCTCTGCCTTTCTTCGGTAAGTGAGCGAAAATTCGCCTATGCGATCCTCAAATAGGGGCGGGTTTCATCTCATAACTTGTGACGAAAAACTAACAATCTTCTCAAACCCGCCCCTACAGTTATTATTCCGCATCATAGCATCTTAATATTTATTTATTTATATATTTAGGTTTTTTCCGCTTACCTACTTGAAAATTTAGTCTACTTAGTATATTGCAGTCCGCGCATCAGTTGTAAAGTTCTCTCTATTTCTTTACAGGAGCGTTCTCGGAGCAGAAGCGGTAGCCACAAGCTTGTCCTGACACTTTTTCTGGAGCGTCCGCTACGCTAACGCTCCACAGAGCGCTATATATTTCTGTTTTGACTTTTGTCTAAGGTAAATGTTTCTATCAATCAGATTGAATGAAGCTTTCAGCAGAACTGTAAAAAAACATTAAGACAAGAGAAATTAGGTTTTTCCGATTAAGTTAAGCTCTTACACATTTAAATTGCACGCTAAGCTGTGAGAGTTGTTCTTGGTCTTTTGTTATCCAGGAAACAATTGACACATCAGAGCGAAATAAAGTGTAACAGAAATATGTATCTAGGTTATCACACCAAAGAAACCCAGTCTCTTGTCAGGGTTTACAATTATTTACAAATGTGTTCTCAGGTATCGAAATATTAAGCGAGTTTTTACAGCGAATTGTGATCAGAACTCAGAATACTCCCAAGGAAGATTAAATACAAAAAGAGTGTAACCCGACTTGCCATCTAGGAGCATATGTGAACACATGGCTTTGTTTTGACAAATGTGTTCTGAGTTCTTTATTGGTCATTCACCCTTGGTTACAAAAGACAAAAGACAAGGACTAAAGACCAAGTTATTAGGCAGCTACTTTTTCGCGAACTTGAGACACAAAGTTAGACAGAATTTGCAAACCGATGTTAGATGACTTTTCGGGGTGGAACTGGACTGCCATTAGGTTTCTATGAGCTATGGCTGCGGTTACAGTTTGGGTACCATGCGTAACAGTTGCAGCACAAACTTGTGGATCAACAGGATCTATATAGTAAGAATGGACAAAATAAACCCAAGGCTGAGATGGTAAATGTTCCCATAGAATACTTTTTGGTTGAGTCATTTCAAGTTGATTCCAACCCATGTGAGGAATGGATATGCCTGGTTCTGGACGAAATCGGCGCACTTTCCCTTTGACAATTCCCAGTCCCGGTTTGGTACCTTCTTCACTGGATTCAAAGAGAATTTGCAATCCCAAGCAAATTCCTAAAAAGGGTTTCCCAGATGCGATCGCTTCTTTTATTGGTTCTTCTAAACCACGCGCTCGCAGGTGTTGCACTGCTGGATCAAATGCACCGACTCCAGGTAAAACAACTGCATCTGCTCGATGCAATTCTTTTGAAGAATCAGTAATCTTGGGAGTTGCTCCAGCTTTTTCCAAGCCTTTGCAAACTGAGTGCAAGTTTCCCATGTCATAATCTAAGACTGCAATCACCGCCATTTACCCGCTCCCTGTAAATTTCAAGTGGAGGCTCTCTCTATTTTAAATAATATTTCAAATAAAGGAAAAAATACTATTAATTTCCTTTGAAACTTCCTTGTCGATCAAAAGTTAAATTTTGCTGTTGTGAGGACCGTTTTTTGTCATTAGTCATTTGTCATTTGTATTTATCAACGGCTGGTGACAGTACTTTCTCAAGAAGTATTCCATCTTTGTTCGCGTTTCTATTTTGACTCAAGAAAGTTGCTCTTTCATTCTTGCTGATTTTTTATTCATTATTTACAGACGGGCACTTTGGTAAAGCTGTTTGCTTCTCTTAAAAGACAAAGTATGTATCTTTATGTTGCAAGTAATACATTTTTTTATACGGATAAAACGTGCAAAGCTTTTAAATCTTCGCCTCATCTTCAATGTTGTTATGTGAGCTGCACTTATGCTGTTAGTGAGGGGAAGATTCAAATGATTCTTTGCCTTGCTCCCCCTACCCTTCATGCTCTCACTAAAAAAAATTAATAATTTCTTAATATTTTCTTGAGGATCTAGATAAAGAACAAATAATAAAGTATGAGCGTCAACCTGATTTCAGTGCTAAAGACGGTCACCCTATGACCCCTTATTATGAAAAAAAATTATGACTTTTATATCTAAAAATCGCTTTCTTGCTGACAAATTTACTAACATTTACCCCCGAAGCATACTTTATATGCTTGTTTTGGGTTTTTGTACTCTATCAGGATTTTTACCAGAACTTGCTGCTGCACAATCTGCCAACATCAATTCAGCCACGCCTCCCGTGCCGACAACAGCAGAAGCTTGCAGCAATCATTCAGGACAGGATAACCAGGGAGCGCGTTTAATCACTACTGGTGTGCAGATATCTACTTGGCTCAGTGAGCCATATTTGGGCGTACAAAATCTTGTGGAAGGACTTGGTCCTTATGTCTTAGCTTACCTAAATCGCAGCCCCTGGCCGTACATTAACGACCGGGCAAAGTTGGCAAGAGTCCCTATTATCAGGTATCACGACATCCGGTCTCAAAAAAAAGGATTCTTTGATCTTACGTCTGATGAATTAGAAAAACAGTTCGAGTTGATCAAAGACCAAGGTGTGACTCCTATCAGTCTTGATCAGCTAATGACTCATTTGCAGACAGGACTACCACTACCAACAAAACCAGTTTTGTTGACATTTGATGATGGTTATGAAGGGCATTATCAGTATGTTTATCCTTTACTAAAAAAATATAATTATCCTGGATTGTTCTCAGTTTCTACTGAAAGTATAAATAATAACACAGAGAAAAAGCATGTGAGTTGGGAACAACTACGGGAGATGGCAGTCAATCCTTTAGTGACAATTGCATCTTATAGTGTCACTCACCCAGATGATTTAACCAAAGTTTCCGATGAGCAACTACAAAAGGAAACCGTAGACTCTAAGAATGTTCTCGAAACGAAGTTAGGTACGAGAATCCACTACTTTACTTACCCATCAGGTAAATATGATGAGCGAGTTGCACGCTCAGTCTACAGTGCAGGGTATGAACTGGCATTGACAATGAATGATGCGGATGAACGGTTTGCAGGTGCATCCAACACTTTACTGACGGTTTCTCGCTTTAGTGAATCGAAAATAAAAGATGTGATCGCTCAAGCTTGGGGAGGACCAGAATTACCGCACTGGAAAATGGGCTTTGACTTTACAAGTCCTGTCCAACAAACTGCCATGACTATTGACAAAATTAAACTTGTTATGGTAAAGGGTGGCAAACCAATCACTATTCATGCAAGCAGCCGTTATCAAGTTAAAGAGATTTTGGCGAGGAGTGGTACTAATGCTGTAGCTGCGGTAGACGGAGGCTTCTTTTCCTTAAAATACTTAGATTCCAATTTTATGATCGGACCTGTGATGAGTCAGGTGACACATCAATTCATTCCTGGCGATCGCAATGATATTCCCAAATTAGCTGGACGCCCTCTGGTACTGATTAGCCCTAGTGCAGTGCGCTTTATTCCCTTCGATCCAGGAAAGCACAACACTTTAGAAGGACTACAAGCCGAGATGCCAGAAGTTACCGATGCTTTTGTGGCTGCGGCGTGGCTGGTGAAAAACGGTCAACCACAACCAGCAAGTTCCTTTAATGGTTTATATGGTTTTGATATCCCGCGTTTTCGTGCTTTTTGGGGTATTAACCAGGAACAGCAACCACAAATCGGTGTTTCTCTTGAATCTGTTGATTCAGTATCTTTGGGAGCAGCATTAGCTAAAACTGGATTACAGGATGTGGTAATGGTTGATTCAGGTCAGAGTACATCCTTGGTTTACCAAGGACAATCTCTCGTCAAACATGTGCCTCGTCCCGTACCTCATGCAGTTGCACTCATCCCACCAGAGTCAATGATGAATCACATAGATTGTAATTTCGTAGAAAAAACAAACAACCAGGAATCTCGCGTTACACTTGCAACATATAGGACTAATATTTGATTTCTGAAAAAGCTCCGTACATTTGAAGAGTAGT
>CALMVQ010000073.1 GCA_937873135.1 uncultured Scytonema sp.
AGAACACTTATTTTATAAGCTTTTTACCTATTTCAGATGGGTGGGTTATTTCCGTCGCTCTGTACTAGTCCCGCTATGTTGGAATTAAAAATTAAATGATGAAAAAATTCTGAGTTGCAAGCTTCAAGAGCGCTCCGGGGTAAATTGTATGTTTATTTTTGCACCCCGGTTACTAAATACATAAAAGTGGTCATTTATCAATATCATTGATAATGGTTTCAGCATAATTTACTTTTCTTAACATAGTTATATTTATTTCGACTTACACAGTTAGTAACAGGTTGAGGTTGTGGAAATTTTCGAGGGAGACGGGGCTACCCAATACGCTACGTCTGTATCCTCATCTGTTGAAGTAACGATGGGAGCAGTCCTTGAGCTATTGAAGCAGGTTGGAAAGAACTGATTTTTTCACTCATTCCCCAGCCTTCCGTGCTTGCTCAGCTTAACCAATTGAGGGGTGTTTACAAGAATAAGTTTGGATTTTCTGAAAATTATGCAATGATAAATTGCATCCCTAGTAGAAATTACTTTGATTTTGCTCTATTCTTATTAGATAAATTGTTGATATTAGGTAGCAACAAGAATGAGCTTTTCCAGTATTACCCTGGAGCATCGAGAAAAACAAGACCATGCTCAAAAGTCTTTTCTCATTTATGCTTTAATTGGTTCGCTAGTAATACACATTGGAGTACTGGCTTTCGGTCTTGGTCGTCTTTTAACCGACTTGTCTATAACTGAAGATGAACCGATTGAGGTGACAATGGTTGAGGAGCCTACTCCGCAAGTTACAAAACCACCAGAAGCGAAAAAACCGCCACCACCAAAAGTCGATTCAGGTGGTGGCGGTGGTGGCGGCAAAACTCAAACACCCGCAAGAGCTAAAACTCCATTAACACCTATTGTAAAACAACCCCTGAGACAACCTCCCCCCGTACAAACATTCAAACCGCCGATCCCACCTCCCCCTATACCTGTTCCAAAAGAGCCATTGGTACAACCGAGCCCATTAGAAAAGTTTGTTGATAACTTTAAAGTTCCACCAACACAGCCACCAAAACCAGTGGCTGAGGCACCGCCAATAATACCTTCGGTAACACCAAAACCAGAGATAACCACACCCATTACTCCCCCACCACAATCGTTGAGGACACAAAGGTTACTGCCACCATCGATACAGACACCCCTTTCTTCAAGTGAGGTTGCTAAAACAGACACTAGTAATATTCCGGGAAATAATTTAATCGGTGGGCAGAAAAATGGCTTAAGTCAAGGTTCGGGGAATGGTGTCGGGAGTGGCATCGGTAATGGTAGAGGCAATGGTGTCGGGAATGGCATCGGGAATGGTGTCGGTAATGGTGTCGGGAATGGCATCGGTAATGGTGTCGGTAATGGTTCCCAACCGGGTCAAACAATTGCTACAGCACCAAAACCTCCAAAACCAACGCCAAAACCAAAACCAAAATCAACACGATTAAATCTTGCAAAAGATTGTATTAGGTGTGAGCTCACATATCCAGATACGGCGAAACAGCGAGGTATCGAAGGAAGCCCAGAGGTAACTATTGACTATGATGAAAATGGTCATGTAACCAATGTGCGGCTGACACAGCCTAGTGGTAAATCTGAACTGGATCAAGCGGTTATGGAACAAGCAAGAGAATTTGTCTTAAAACCTGTCCCTGGGGGAAGAGTTGGGGCGCGAGTCGTGGCTCATTTTAACATGAACGGATCAGATCGCGATCGCGAATATCAAGCGCGTCAGAGAAAAAGAGAACAAGAAGCACGAGCAAGACAGCGTGAAATTCTTACTTCCACTCCTACGCAAGACGCGACTCCAGGAGTTATAACCGATGTTCCCGCACAACCCCCTTCCAACCGGAGAAAGCGAGCGATTACACCTGCTACACCAGAAACACCTGCTACCAACTCCAGCCCACAGGTACCTCGTCAAGGAGTGGAACCTAATTCGTCTAATCTGTCTGCACCATCTGATACACTTAATCAATCGCCGGAAAACAGATCTGAGAATGGAAATAGAAGACCGAGGAAACTGGACGATTCATCTACTCAACAACCATTTCAATCCCCATCTGTACCAACATCACAACCGTAAGCATTCAGCAATTAGCAGTCGTGTTGTTAGCTATAAGAGGAATTTGTATATATTAGGTAACACGTAATCATTTATTTGCGCCAACCTACTGATTAATTCAGCCGTGTGAACTGCCCCGCCTCAAGGAGACGGGGCTTCTGGATTCACAGGGGTGTGCCTCAGTTTGGACTTACGATTTGCAATCTTCACTGGACATTGGCAGACTTGATGAATCTTGTCGGGATTGAATTTGTCAAAACTCCACAGAAAGCGATCCTTGAACCGTAAACGGTACACCAGGGTTAACCAAGACTCTGGTTTGGCTAACATCAATGTAATTAACATTAAAAAGATTCTTGAAGTTGAGGCTATTCTAGTCTCCGCTCAAACGCGGTATTTATATCGGGGCAAACTTTGCCGAAAAGTTAACACCAACTTCTAGCCTGAATCCGCGTAACTTTAGTTTGCGGTGTTGGCTCAAGTATAGCAACAGACAGGAAGCTTAGGACAACAATCAATTCATGGCGGTACACGCTTTGAAGGCGTCTACAACCAACTTGTCCTAACAGCTTTGGCGACTGCTATACTATGCTATCGGACATGATAATATGCTGAAAAAAAATATCAGAGGAGACAAAAATTGCCCCCTCTGTCAGATCTTGTCCAATCTCTATTCGAGTAGATAGAACCATTGGTAAAGCAAGCAGTAGCAGACTACTGCAACAAGGCAAAAGTAAAAAGTCAAAAGGCAAAAGAAAGAAATCCTTATATATCAAACTTTTGGTTTGAAATTTACTGGTAAGTTATTTCAGCCAGCCTGCACTACGCTTTTTCGTTGGAGTTTAACGCTTGCTAGTGGGATTCACAGTTTTTTGCTTAATGATTCAGGTTTTGCTAAAAAATTACGGCTTTTTAAAACAACTGTCCTTAAGTCGTTGTGTTAATTTGCTTTCCCATTAGCTGCTACGACAAAACCTAATGTCAAGCTGTCATGGGCAAGGAAATGAGCTAGATGGTAAGCCCGTTCTTCAGTTTTGAGAAGAATTTGTTCGTAAAGAAGCCGAGTGGCGCGATCGCCTAGGCTCTCTGCTTGTGAGGCTTGGCGACGTATCAGGCTAATCATTGCTTGCTCGGCTGCCAAATCGTGTTCTACCATCTGGCGACAGCTATAGACACCATCCTGTTCCTGCTCAAAGCAACACATTTCGGCTAATTTGCTAAAGGTAGCCACTGGAACCCCGCCCAGTCCATCCAGTCGCTCTCCAATATCGTGAACGTGTCCCTGAACTTGTTCGTAGCTCTCACCAAAATACTCATGCAGCATGTAAAATTCTGCACCTTCAACCACAAAGTGATGCTTTTGGTATTGCAAGTACAATGCCTGGAAACTAGCTAAGACAACGTTAAACCCTTCACAAATAGGCACAGTTACATTATGTTCCAGCAACACGGGATTGTCATAAATTTGACCAAAGTTGCGTAAGATAGTTTGAGCGTCAGACATAGTTTCTTTCTCTCTTCAGAATTGACTTGATTCAATGTATCAAGTTTTTTTAAAAAAATACAACTGACTTAAGATTTAATAAATTAATACTTTGTGTAGTTGTCTAACTTAGATTTTATTTTTTTTCAAAGTTTCCTGAAAATAATTTGCAGTTAATAAATTTTATTTGTAATTTTTTCTCCCATCCATAAATGCCGTATCTTGAAGTAAGAAATATTCGCATCTTTGCTGTTTTTTGAATAGATAATTTTTTTATTGGTGGAGGCGTCTTTGCATATTTCCTGTCGAATAGCGGATATGTAGTCGCGGCGATGACGTTTATATGCAAGCTATTGCAAGCCGTTCAGGAAGTTTTGGGTACACAACAACTGGAGTGTATGAGTACAAACTCAAAATACTATTGCCGCTTCAAAGGATGTGTTTGAGGGTCTAACAAAATAAGGCAGATCAAGTGCGTGGAAACTTTATACTAACAAAGTTTCACTGACGGGTAATACTGTGTTACTGTCGCGAACACTACATTAATTCATCAAATAAAATTGACAATTTAGTGCAACAAGTATAGTAAGATTTCGTTCGGATTCTGAAGAGAATATCAATGATTGTTGAAACAGAGTGTTGCTTTGAAGTTTTCAATAAAACATCTCCATCAATTTCACCTAAGAGTTCCTCAGGTGTGGGAAGAAAAGCAAAGCGTTTTCCTAAGGTATTAGCAGTGAAGTATAGGTGTTCGTCAAATGACCTTTGCGATCGCCAAAATAGAATACACCCAAGCCTCCTCTGAACCCTTGAAGTTTACCTTTGGGGATCATGGCTACCTATGTATCAACAATTGGTTTGTTGGCAGATGGAGTGTGCGATCGCGGCGTTGCTTTTTCTGACTTAGGCAGCCTGGAATACCAAAAACACCATATACCCAAAAGAAAACTCAGTTCTGGAACCTTAGACACTACCAATCGCTGTCCTATTTCATTTCCCACTTGGGGATTGTTGAAGACTTTAGCCGTCTTGTGAGCAACAAAAGCTACATCTTAATGCTCGAACAATCCCTTAGGTAAATCGAGAAAGTCATTTCCCCAGTCGTGCATTTGGACGTGAGGGGGGCGTTGATTGTCTGAGAACGCGAGTCTTCCAGGGTTAGGAATTAACCAAAAATTTAATCCCTCGTTTCTTTCGCCACCAAAACTTATCCCATCAGGAGTATTCCACGCAACTAAAATCTAATGAATCCCCGATCTAAAGGTACGGGGAGAGTCACGCCGCCCTTGGCTGCAAGGCAGCTGAGGGCAGAGGGCAGCTATGTAATCCCCATAACGCTCATTTAGGGGCCTAATTGAGGACGTAGTATTTCTTGCGAAGTCTTCCGGACAGAAGCGGATGTCCGGAGAGCTTCGCGCGAAGCTCGCTCTAGAGAGTACTCTCTCCCACAGACTTCGCGTACTATGCATCTTGATCGGACATGTTTTCAAAGTTGCATAAATAAATTTAGGGGCTTGAAACCCTGTGGCAGAGAGCTTTTTAAAAATTTC
>CALMVQ010000074.1 GCA_937873135.1 uncultured Scytonema sp.
CTACTCTTCAAATGTACGGAGCTTTTTCAGAAATCAAATATTAGTCCTATAGAAGAATTATCAGCAGTAGAAAGGGCAGAGGTGACTGCCGCTAATGATGCATTTGCCAGTCGCGGTTATCGAGTTCTGGGAGTTGCCACCCAGCAGAAAGAGGAGCGCCCACCGCAACAAGCCGAGGAACTGGAGCAAAATCTGATCTTCGTTGGGTTGGTGGCAATGATTGACCCGCCGAGACCAGAAGTTGCAGACGCGATCGCCAAATGCCATCAAGCAGGTATCCAGGTAACGATGGTGACTGGGGATTATGGACTTACCGCAGAAGCGATCGCTAAACTTATTGGCTTAGTAGATGGTAAAGCCAGAGTCGTTACGGGCGAAGAAATGGGACATCTATCGGATGCTCGGTTGCGTCAGATATTGCAGCAAAAATCCGGGTTAGTCTTTGCTCGTGTGATGCCTGAACAGAAGTTAAGGCTGGTTCAAGCTTACATCGCAATGGGTCATATCGTAGCTGTGACGGGTGATGGCGTGAATGATGCTCGGAAGGACTGGCAGGAATGACAGGTTTTCTGCTGGTGTGGTGGGCAAATGGCTACGGGATTACGGAGTTGCAGGCGATAAATTCGGCTATTTTGGCACACTCGGCCAATGCTACCCAGATGGCAATTTATCATCAAGCAACAACTGTGACGCTGGCGGCGATCGTTGCTTGTCAGGATGGTAACGTTTTCGCCTGCCGAAGTGAGGGCATCTCGATTTTTCGTTTGGGCTTCTTTAACAACCGTTTGATCTGGTTAGGCATTGCTGTTGAGTGGATACTGATTTTATCTATTATTTATGTCGCACCCTTACAAAAAATCTTTGCCACTGCACCCCTGTCTCCCTTGCAATGGTCGATGCTAATCCTCTGCCCACCATTGCTACTGACGGCTGATGAACTGCGAAAGCAAATTGTTTATAGGATGGGGTTCCCAGCCTATCAGCTTGTGAAGAAGCCAGTTTGGAAGTGAATCAGAATAAACGTTTATATCATGTCAAAACAATTCAAAATTCAAAATTCTTGCATTATTAATCCCCACGGATAAATCCGGGGCCTTGAAACAAGGATACTGCACTTTCTTATACCTCCATTCATAAATTAAGGGACTTGAAACCGTTGCTCCAGTTCAATTTCAAATTCAAAATCAAGATAATTCAAAATTGGAAAATTGAAAAATTATTTAATTAATTTTGAATTGATAATTTTTAATTGGAGCGTACCCCTGCGGGGAAGCAAGCTACGCGCAGCCTCTCGTACAGAAGCGACGGTCAATTAACATCTTTTCTAATTCTGTTACTCTTTATCTTGGCAACTATGATGACGCAAATCCAAACTGATCCGCAAAATGACTCGCAAAAACCTGACAAAGCTGTTAAGGAGCAAGAACCCGCCCAAGCAGAGCAGCCTACTAAACCTGCGATTAAGCTTTCAGAAACCTTGGCAGGATGGCGATTGTATGTCACCAACGCCCCGGCCACTCGACTGACCCTACCACAAGCTGTCATGTATTACCGGGATGAATGGCTATTGGAGCGTGGGTTTCACCGTTTTAAAAGAGGTTCCTTGCCAGCCCTACCCATTTACTTCCAAAACGAAGACCGAATCACTGAGTTGATGTTCGTGTTGAACATAGCTTTGCGCGTATTTACCTTGATGGAGTTTGTGGTACGGCAGGCTCGCAAGCATTCGCAACAATCTCTGGCTGGTCTTTATGACGGCAATCCAAAGCGAAAAACCAATCGCCCATCTGCGGAGCGAATGCTTCAGGCTTTTTGTCACCTTAATCTCTATTTTCTTCCTGATTCTACCATCTTCATCACGCCTCTGTCCGAGCTTCAAAAACAAATTCTTGCCAAAATGAAAATGCCTGAGTCTCTTTATCAGCTAGATTCATTACTATGCAAGACATAATGACGTCTTACCCCCTATAAAATTACCACTCCTTAGATTTTAAGACACGGAATTGAATGTCCCATTTCAACATCAGCCCTACCGTGTCTTACACCGTAAGCCAGACATAGAATAGTGCGGCTTATCCATGTATTACACCGAAACCTGTAGGTTCACAGTCTTTTCTATGAATTCTCTTGGCTTCCAAGTATTACACGGCAACACTTGGCTTCATTCATACCATGTAATACACCGTTTGTCTCATCTACCTTTGCCAAGTATTACACGGTGATGGTTTTAGGATCTCCACAATCACGTTGAAACCTTACACAGTAAGGCATTAATTCCTCTTGCCTTCAAAAATGAGCGAACGTACAGTCATTTCCATCTCCAGATCTCATTAATAATGGGATGTCTCCATCGCTACTTGTGATTAAATCTAAAACACATTGTTTCAAGTCTGCTCTGTGATCACGAGAATATCCTTTGGTTATAATTATTGGTCTCTTTTTGACTATTTTTACTTCTTTTTCGTTATTAACTTCACTTTTATATTCTCCATGTAGATGAAATGATGTGGCATCTAGATGAGAATACTTTGTCTCTATCTTAAATTTTTTAATGACAGATAATACAATTTCTATGAATAGGTTATTCAATCCATATTTATATAATTTATCCATAACTCTTCCAAGTTTATCGTCATTTATATAATCGCTTTTTATTCCTGCTTCCAATAAAGTCTCGATTCCTTTATCTTCAAAAAACTGGCTAAATAAATATAAAGGTCTTGATACAAATCCTAATCCATTGATTAAAATGGCTTTTACTAATATTCCTGATGAAATTTTTTCTCGAACATCTATTCCTAACTTGGAGTTGATTATTTCAACTATTCCTATTTCATCAATTAGTCCAGCTACTATTCCTAAGTGATCGATATTTTTAATTTTTGTTTCTGAGGTTGGAGACAATTTTTTTACCTCTCGAATATTTTTGAGTTTTTTTGATTGTCTCACATTTCAGATGCTCATCGGTGATTTCGTACCCAAGCCGATGAGTGAGTGTAACGGTGAAGAAATTCTGCGAGAACTCTGCGGTCATTTAAGATTCGATTTGGACACTGTGGAATCGGCAAACTGTATTCCTTGCAGAATGCCGTATATCACAAGTATGTTTATGCCTCGTTTACGCACAGATCGACCGTTGCCGATCCCTCGTAGCTCAAAGAACCTCGCTTTCATCAGCCAGTTTGTGGAAATTGCTGATGATGTCGTCTTCACAGTTGAATATTCGGTGCGAGCTGCTCAGATGGCAGTATACGAATTCCTCAGTATCGATCGCCAGATCCCACCTATCTCGCGTCATGACAAGTCACTGCAAGTCGAGTTTAAGGCCTTAGTCAAAGCATTTAGGTAAGTTTTGCCTTCACTAACGGGCGTTTCAACGGGGCAGAACTCAGATTTTTATTGTTCGAGGAACTCTCTCATGAAACCGGATTACCTGATTGTCGGTAGTGGTTTATCAGCATTAGTCTTTGGCGCTTTGATGGCAAACTCTGGCAAGACAAGGTTTTAAAAGCCAAATCATTAAAACTACCCAAGGTGTTAACAGTTGCTTGGGCTGTGGAAGCGATCGCCCGTCTAGGCGGTTATTTGGAACATCGACGTAATACACCCATTGGTATCGGGGTACTATGGCGGGGCTGGTTAAAATTGTACGACAAGAGTGAGGGTTGGCAACTTGCTACAGAGACTTAACGGGAAAAGTCAGGTTCGGCTTGGGTGTCATTTTACTGTGGCAATTTGGTAGAGAAAAACCTCAAATAGCTACTTAGGAAAGGCGGCAAAGCAATGATATCGAATGAAACCACATTAACTCTGATTAAAATCATTCACACGTTGATATGGGTATTCTTCAACTTTGTGATTTTCTATATGCTTTATGCCGCGATTGCAAATAAACTTGATATCTGGCTCTGGATTGGTTATGGATTTGTATTTCTAGAAGGGCTAACCCTACTAACGTTTAAATTACACTGCCCATTAAATCTGCTTGCCCGAAAATATTCAAATTCCCAAAAGGACAACTTTGATATTTATCTTCCAAGTTGGTTAGCCAAGTACACGAAGTTAATCTATACAACTATTTTCGCAATCATTCTTATCATCACAATCTATCAAATTCTGAATTAATAACCATAGGTAAGCATCATGTGGATGAAATGGATTGCAATGATTAGTGTTTTAATCATAGTCTGCCTCGGACTTGCTGCGATCTATGGTAGCTATCGCTGGCAGTCAAACACTGATAACTTACGAGCCAAATTAATAAATGGACGGCGAACAATTAAGCCCCAAATCTATGAGCAAAAAGAAATTGAAGGTTTACCAGATCCCGTACAGCGATTTTTTCGGACAGTACTCAAGGATGGACAAGCGATCGTGGCTGTGGTCAAGCTCTCTCAGCAAGGACAGTTCAATCTGAATGAAACGGATTCCACTTGGCTTCCGTTTACTGCCACCCAACTTGTGATGACTCAACGCCTCGGTTTTGATTGGGATGCACGCATCCAGATGGCTCCAGGAGTTAATGCCTTTGTTCATGATACCTATCTCTTAGGAGAAGGTAACTTACACGCATCATTACTCGGTCTTTTTACCGTTGCAAAAATACACAGTACGCCTGAAGCGAACCAAGGTGAATTATTGCGGTTCTTTGCTGAAACTACTTGGTATCCCACTGCCCTATTACCCAGTCAGGGTGTGCGCTGGGAAGCGATCAATGACACCTCCGCTCGCGCTACTTTGACGGATGGTGCAACAACTGTCTCCCTCGTATTTCAGTTTAATGCTGAAGGGACGATCGCTACTTGTCGGGCTGAGGCTCGTTATCGTGACAAGCTGACTGCTATGCCTTGGGTCGGTCGATTCTGGGAATATTCAGTTCGTAATGGGATGCTTATTCCCTTAGAAGGCGAGGTGGGATGGGAGTATCCAGAAGGCACTCGGCTCTATTTTAAAGGAAGAACTACAGAGATTCACTATGAGTTCGCGTGGATATTCCTCAACATACAGCGGTCGATTTTCATTTCATATCTGGGCTTTACCGATTAATTTATCTTCGGGTATTTTCAAGGGCGCTCCCCCGCGAGAGCGTTACCACTACCCCGACTTATTGAGCCGATACTTAAATTTCTTATTACAATTTTCCCAAAATGGCGCGGTGAACCCAATTGCAACTGGCTGCGATATCAGGCGAGTGCTGTCCAAATCTGGGTGTACATGGCAAGACTTTTGAACTGTTACCCAAGAGTATGAAGTGATTAAATCAGAATAAGGAGCAGAATTCACCCAACAAGAGACAGAGTTAGGATTTGGCGACTTAGCCAATCAGCGTTTTCGCGCAGGATATGCAGAATACTACCGTGAACCACTGTTTCTATCTGTATCCGCTCCTGTAGAGGGAAAGAGTAGCGGCTTTTGGGGGTGCTGGATAATTCCTGTACCCCTTCGACTACATAGCGGTTAGGGACATGACTTAGAATATGGGCAATTAACTTTTGGCGCAACTCATGAATCGAAAAAGCTAATTGATAAGGATGTTCAGGGTACTCATATAAGACATTCTCAATTTCTTGAATGACTATTGGCAATGTTAAATTAATCAACGTATGTGACATTAGTGTTGTTTGATATAGATGTTTACTTTCAAGCCTAGATTCATTTGGTTAACTGTGCAGTCTGTTCTCAAAAAGATTTCCAAATATTTCTAATTGCTCTTCTTGTGAAAAGTGTAACAACCAGACGTTTGAAATCGAGTATTTACAAGAGTTTGATGGATAGTTGAATTGTATAAGTTGATTAACGATGCAGAAAAAACGTAGTCAGATTAATTTTAATTAACCAACAAAGCGATCGCCATTCCCTCTCCTTACAGCAGTTTTCAGGTAATTGAACCACAAATTACTGTACTCTAGATCTGGAGTGATTGTTTAATTAGATGCCAGTATCTTACTCAGGGGATTTGCGTCGTCGCGTGATTAAAGCTTGGGAAGCCAAGGAAGGCTCTCAACGCCAGTTGGCGGAAAGATTTAAGGTTAGCTTGTCGTTTGTGCGAAACCTACTGCGCCATTATCGTCAAAGTGGACAAATTGAAGCAAAACAACGTGGGGGATACCAAAAACCAACTATTCAGGATGAACATCTAACCACGATCAAGTCTTGGGTGGAAGAGAAAAATGATTTGTTGCTCTCAGAGTTATGCGATCGCTTCGCTAAAGATATAGGAATTAGGATCAGCATTTCGACAATGCCGAAGTGCAGTAGAAAAATTAGACTTACGCTGTAAAAAAAAAGTCTCTATGCAAGTGAGCAGGATACTCCACGAGTACAGGAATTACGGCATGACTATCGCCGTTGGTTAGATAAAATTGACGTGCGAAACTTAGTATTTGTCGATGAAGCCGGATTGAATTTATCAATCGCTGCGCGGCTTGTTTGCTAGAGCAGTAGATGGCGAACGAGCAATTGGTAGCATTCCAGGAACAAAGGGTGGAAATGTTTCCTTAATTGGTGCTTTGAACCTTGATGGACTGGTTGCAGCGATGACTGTGCCAGGAAGCACAAATACTGAGGTGTTTCTCACATATATAACTCAGGTCTTAGCACCTCAATTGTGGAAAGGGGCTATCGTGGTCATGGATAATCTGAGGGTGCATCACGCGGAGCGTGTAAAAATTGCCATCGAGTCCGTTGGTGCATTCGTTAAGTTTTTGCCCCCTTACTCTCCTGATTTATCCCCCATAGAACTTTGTTGGTCGAAACTAAAGCAATTTCTCCGTTCCCATGAGGCGCGCACACTGGAATTACTCGACCAAGCAATGGCTCTTGCTGTAAATTATATTACCGAAGATGACGCATTCGGTTGGTTCAACCACTGTGGTCTATTTACTTGAAAATTGCTGTAAATTTTCTGTGGCGTTTTCGCTCGCGGTCAGAGAGTAGTTCTTGCTGCCATTT
>CALMVQ010000075.1 GCA_937873135.1 uncultured Scytonema sp.
TTTTTACTTTTTACTTTTTACTTTTTACTTTTTACTTTTTACTTTTTACTTTTTAATCTCTTCCGAGTAAAAGATGACCTATAGGACTTACGCACTATACAAATTCAGCATTTAGTCCTAAAATTGCATTTTTCATAACCCATAACATTTTGCTAAGTGTTTACAAAGCATCAGGTAGCTGTATAACCTCCATCTATAACCAATGACTGACCAGTTATGTACGAAGCTGCTTCTGAACATAAAAAAAGAACAGTTGAAGCAATTTCTTCAGATTTCCCCATTCGTCCCATTGGAACCATTTTTACCAATTGTTGACTTCCGGTTTCAGCACCACCCATACTCTCTGCCAGACGGGTGAGCATATCTGTATCGATGATGCCAGGGTTGACAGCATTAATACGGATACCTGATTGAGCATAATCAAGGGCTGCTGACTTTGTTAGCCCCATAACAGCGTGTTTGCTTGCATTGTAAGGTCCAATGCCGGCGAAGGCAATGAGTCCACCCATCGACGAGTTGTTGACAATTATGCCATTACCTTGACGGAGCATTTGGATAATTTCATACTTCATGCTCAGGAATAACCCTCTGACATTGATTGACATAAGTTGATCGAACTGTTCAATCGATTGTTCGTGGAGCGGAGCGTTCCCACCATCAATTCCAGCATTGTTGAATGCATAATGTGAACTACCCACACTGACCTTGGGGTACAGTGTGGGCTTCTGACATCCTTTTCAAGACTATCAGAACTTCCTTAGAGGTACTAGTTGTCACAGTATGAGTTATACATACTTTCACTTTCCGGCTTTTTATTGTGGGGAACAGCCCCAGCCCCACACGCTTAATATTGATGGATGAATTCACATCGCGATCCACATTAAGCAATTCTTTTGTGTCAATATAGTTCCTGATTGAACAGTCCGTGAATACAATTTCATCACGGTAACTCAATATTTGAGACGTGTACGCAGGATTCACCTTTACCACCATTGCTCCAGCTTTTGCGGCTATGTAGTCCAATGTGGTAAAAAATTGACCGAAGGCAGCATCAGCCCAAGACTTATTTAGTCCTGATTTCGCTGCTTGCCCATTTACTATAAACTTTCCATATTCATCTTTCTTCGCTTTATTTCGCTTTGAAAGACCACGTAAATTCAAATCCTCAACAAAGAAAAACTTATTTCCGCTCTTTACTATTTCGTGAGCCGTACAAAATGCATGATTCTGGCGCGCTCTAGCAATTTTTTGATGAACTTTGGCTTCTCGTTTTGCCAGTTTACGACGTTCGGCGCTGCCCTTTTTTTTAAGCGCTTTACGTCTAGAGACTTTAGCCAGTAATGATTGCGACTTACGAAAGGACTTTAATGATGGCAACTTATCACCTGAGGAAGTTGCTAAATAATCGTTTTCATAAAGTACTGCATCTATTCCCATTGAGTTATCCCAAGTTGGTGTTAACGCTTCATAATTAAATGTTGGTATTGTTGGCTCTTCTAATGCTATTGTGCAATACCAGCCATCAGCCTTTTTTGTCATTAAAACGTTTTTCATACATAAGCCGTTTGGCAATGGGCGATGTAGTCTAACTTTCACCCAACCTTCCAGCTTTGAAACCGACAAGAATAACCAGTCTTTTTCTACTCGTTCAATAGTGACTGCTTGCCCTTCAACTTTTAATGTACTGAAGCTATTCGCACTTTTAAAACGAGGCTTTCCACTTTTATTGCTATTGCTATCGCCTCTCAGAAATCTGCTAAAAGCTAAGTCAACTCGTGAGGAGACATCTTGTAATGTTTGGGATGGAACTCGTTTAAAGTCTAATAATTCACCCGAATGTTTAACTCTTATTAAATCTTCTTTAAGTCCTGGTAGAAGTTTCTTTTGACTATAAAAGTTAGGATTATCTCTCAACTCTAAAGGAGGCAATGAACAACAGATATAGCAAAACTCACCTTGCGGGGAAAGAACATAGTCTCTGTTTTGCTCCCACCAATTAAAGCGATCGCCTAGCTGCCAATTATACCAATACTGACAAATTCTTAGCCAATCGTTTAGTTCAAGTTTTTGAGCAGTGTTGGGGTACATTCTGTACTGATAATTGAGCAGCGTAGTGACCACCTCCTTGTTTTTTTATCTTTTCTTATTGTATATATTAACATCAAGAGGAAGCAATGAGAAATCAAAATGAAAGATAAATATATCAGCGTTAGGATATCGTCAAGAAGATGAGTTCAGCTACGTTTATACGCATCTATAAAGGAAAAAACAATGACTCAGGTGATAGACGAATTGATCGATTCGTCAGTGGTGCCAGAGATAAGAGATAACTCAACCATCGCACTCCCGTATCAATCTAAAAATTGATGAAAGTCGGGGATGCTTTTGTTATCTCCCGCCTTATATAGCGGTTTCCGATCTGGTGAGGTACGTTTTTGAATCTGTTTAGTTGCCTATAAAAGATTGAGGTGTACCTCAGTTGCTAAGGAAAGGCTATATCTCGCCACTAATTCCTCAGAGGAATATAGTGGGAGGCTTACGGCGGGCTAGCTAAACGACCGTAGGTTTCTACCGTCTTGCTAACAAGTGCTTCTACGTCTGATTCTTGAGCGACATCTGTTTTGACAAACATCGCTTCACTTCCAGCAAGTTTAATCTGACTCACAGTTTCTTCGCCCTCGGAGTCACGACGAGCCGCAACAACAACTTTTGCGCCTGCTTTACCAAAGGTGATCGCCGTCGCTTGACCGATTCCAGAACTTCCACCTGTAACAATTGCCACTTTGCCTTCAAATTGACCTGCCATAATTTCTCGTGATAGTTATCTTAAGATTTTGCACTTAAACAATTTTGCCATCATATTAGAGTAGCGCGAGTGCGGTATTTCGGGATTTATAAGTGATTAAGCGAACTTGCGATTACTTACTAACTCGGCAATTGCATTGATTAATTCATGAATATCAACGGGTTTAGCTAGGTGTCGTTGAAACCCTGCCGCCAGTGCTTGCTGCCGATCCAATTCTCCAGCATAGGCAGTCAGGGCGATCGCTGGAATACCCCTGTCTCGTTGACTAGTGAGTTGTCGAATTTGACGGATGAGCATGTATCCATCCATATCCGGCATGCCAATATCGCTGACAATGACATCAGGAATGGATTGGGCAAAGACTTGTAGGGCATCAAATCCAGATGCGACTGCTGTGACGCTCGCATTTTCTTGCTGTAAGACAAAGGCAATAAACTCCCGCGAGTCGGCATCATCATCGACCACAAGAACCTTAATACCATTTAAATCAACCTTTGTTTCTGAAGAAATCTCTCTTGACAGCATCTTATTTGACTGGGGAGTGAGGGGAAGTCTGACTGTAAAGATCGTTCCCATATTAATACCCGGACTCTCTACCTGCACTGTTCCACCGTGCATTTCGACAATTTGACGCACGATTGCCAATCCTAACCCTAGTCCACCAAACTTGCGCGTCGTTGCGCCATCTTCTTGCCGAAAGCGTTCAAAGACATAAGGCAGGAAGTGGGAGTGAATCCCTTTTCCTGTATCCTTGATCTGAATTTGAGCATATTGTTCAAATTTTGTCAAGCAAATATGGATTATACCACCTTCTGAGGTGAACTTAACCGCATTGGATAAAACATTCCACACCACTTGCTGCAACCGTGCGGCATCACCATTAACCGTGACGACTGCTTGTGCCGCCGTCTGGATTTGTAGCGACTTGGCTTGTGCTGCTAAGCGGACGGTTTCGAGGGCAGCCGAAATCACAGTCCCAAGATCGACGAGCGTGACAGTTAAGCTGAGTTTGCCTTGCAGAATTCGGGAAATATCTAGCAAGTCTTCGATAAGTTGAGTTTGTAATTTGGCATTGCGCTCAATTGTTTCTAAGGCGCGATCAGTCACTGCATCGAATTTTTTGCGGCGGAGGAGCGTTGTCCAACCCAGAATGGGATTGAGTGGAGAACGCAATTCATGGGAAAGAACTGCGAGGAACTCATCCTTGATACGGTTGGCAGTTTCCGCTTGCTCCCGTGCCACTTGCTCTCGGAGTAGCAATTGTTCCCGCTCAATTTCGGCACTCTTGCGCTCGGTAATGTCCATCGACATACCTACCATTCGCCGCGGGTTTTTAGCTGTGTCGTAAATAGTACGCCCCCGTACCAATACCCAGTGCACACTGCTATCTGCCCAGATATTGCGATACTCCACATCGTAATCTGTATGATTGGCGATCGACTGCTGAATAGCCTCATACACCCAAGCTTGATCCTCAGGGTGAATTTGACTCCTGAGTGTTTGATAGGAAAAATCAGCGTCAGGGAACCAACCAAAATTGACTTTGCACTGCTCGGAAGTAGACAAAACGTTCGTTTTGAGGTCAAGTTCCCAACAGCCCAATTTAGCTGTTTTCAAAGCCAGTCTCAGCCGTTGTTCACTCTCTTGCAAAGCCATCTGGGCAAATTTGCGCTCAGATATTTCCGCACACAAGATCGCAATCCCACCATCCGGAATCGGATAAGTCCGTAAACCGTACCACTGATTCCGGACAGGATAGTAGTACTCGAACTTGATGGGCTTTTGCTCGATCGCTGCTCGATTGAGGATAAGGTAAACTTCAGAATTCACCAAATCGGGGAAGACTTCCCAGAAATTTCTTCCCATCACATCTTCGCGTTGCATCCCGATCATTTCAGTTTGGCGATCGTTGATGTATGTATAGTGCCAGTTGCGATCAAAAGTCGTAAACCCATCGCGAATGCTTGACAAAACACCTTCCAAGTTAGTTTGTGCAGTTTGAGCTTCTATCCGTGAAGCTTCCTCGCGCACTCTTGCTGTTCGGCGGAGTTGGGCTAACTTGAGACTGCCTTCCACACGGGCAAGCAATTCTCGCGCCGAAAAAGGTTTAAATAAATAATCATCAGCTCCTGCAACGAGTCCTTCAATCCGCGATTCTTCACCTGCTTGTGCCGATAACAAAATAATCGGAATTTCTGGCGTTTTCGAGTCTGAACGCAGCGAGCGTAGCAACTCAAAGCCATCAATTCCAGGCATGATCACATCGGTTAATACCAAATCGGGTGGATTTTCCCGAATTCTATTCAACGCGGAGATTCCATCTCCAACTGTCTGAACGGTAAAGCGCGAACTTAGAAGCCGATGAATGTAACCCCGCATGTCAGCATTATCATCTACCAACAAAATTTGGGCTTGGGTGGGAATCAGGGACGAGGTATTTGCCCCTTTGTCTCCCTTCCTTTTCCCATCCTCATCTGATAGCCAGCTTCGCGCTTCTTCTACATAAGGAAATACACCTACCTTTGAAGCTGAGGATCTTGTGCCAATACAAGCGCTTGGTAAATGTGCTAATCCTGTGGGAATTGAGACTGTAAAGCAACTGCCTTGAGCGATCGCACTGGTGACGGAAATTTTGCCCTCGTGTAATTTGACGAGTTCTTGCACGAGTGATAAACCAATCCCCGATCCCTCAAAACTGCGTCCCGATGCTCTTTGAACTTGATGAAACCGCTCAAACAAATAGGGTAGTTCTGTTGGTGAAATACCGATGCCAGTATCGGCAACAGTAAATTCAACATGAGTCTGGACCCACTGCAACCGAACCGTAATCGAGCCTGCTAATGTAAACTTAAATGCATTCGATAACAGATTAAATACAATTTTTTCCCACAGTTCGCGATCAATATAAATCTCTTCGGGTAACGCCTCGCACTCTACAATCAATTGCATTCCTGCCTTTTCAATAGTTGAGCGAAACACACTAGCAAGTTCACCCGTAAACGCGGCTAAATCCGTTGGTTCATAAACTGCCTGAATCCTTCCGGCTTGAATGCGCGAAAAATCGAGCAACGTGTTGACTAATTTCAATAACCGAAGTCCATTACGCTGCACAAGTTCAATTCGTTCACGTTGTCTGGATGGTAACGGTGTCTCAGTATCTGCCAGAGCATCCTCTATCGGACTCAACATCAGCGTTAAGGGTGTGCGAAACTCGTGAGAGACATTGCTGAAAAAGAGGGTTTTTGCGCGATCAAGTTCTGAGAGTGTTTCATTGGCTGCCTCTAATTGTTTGTTAAGCGCTTGTAACTCCTGCGCTCTCAGATAGATTTCCATTTCCATCTGCTCTGTATGGCTTTTTAGCGTTTGATTCAGCCGATGTTCCTCATTTTTCTGCTGTTTGAGATGCACAAACTCCGTCACATCCTCCGCACGATGGATGATATGAGTTATCTCGCCCTTGGCGTCAAAAACGGGTGAATTAACTGGACTCCAATACCGTTCCTCAAATCCACCACCTTCCGATTCTGGTCGGCGAATGTCATGCTTTTGCACCGCCATTGTGTGAGGTATTTTGTACTTTAGCACGCTTTCTAAGGAAGCACGCAAATTCTGAACCCCTGTTGCATTGGGATCGTTTGGATTGTCCGGATAGGCATCAAACATCAAACGCCCGAGAATGTCCTCTCGTTTTCTCATGGTAGCCTGTAAGTAAGCATCACTTACTGCCACAATCTGAAAATCGGGTGCTAATACCAAATACAACCCCGGTATCGCTTCAAATATGGTTTGAAAATTCAGCATCAATACGCCTACCTCGGTATCTGCAAAAATCTCCTTATGTCTCCTCATCCTAATCATGTGCGATCGCGTCTTTACATAGCAACTGGGGTTTTTTACCAGTTGAAACGGGAGCTACTTAAATTTTAGCTCAATTGGTCAGAAGCCTCACAGTGTAGTACAGCGGGCGCGTAAATAAAGCAACCCTGACGCTCGTTCCTCGCTAACGCT
>CALMVQ010000076.1 GCA_937873135.1 uncultured Scytonema sp.
TCGCGAGATAGCATCGCGAATAATGTGTTTCTGCCAAATTGGGATGCTCCCTATCTTTAGGTGTAAAACTCAAATTTGGTGAGTCGGGTCAAAATTTATTACCTGAAATTGAATCTATCTCTGATGTGGATTTGTTAGAGACAATTTTGGAGACAATAGATACAGTGAGTACTGTTTCTGAGTGGCGTCAAGTTTATCAGCCTGCAACTGAGTAATACGTATGCGGTACATTAGTTGGTACAATGGGGTTAAGCAACAAGGAGGAATATATGAAAATTGTCACAAGTTGAGAACGGAAAGCCTTGAAAAAGTAGCAGTGAATTTACTACGCAGGGGAATGGCTGTAGAATAAATTGCACAAATTACGGGGCTGACGGTGGAGCAGGTGCAGCAGTTAAAGCCACAGTTGAGGCAGGATAATTAAGAAGGGAACGTACCATCTGAAGACAACTGTACGGTCAGTCGTGACAGTATTTACAATCCTCTTACATAACTGTGATATATACTTATGGACACAAACCGACGAACTAACAATTATGCAGAACTTTGTAACTAGATTCCCAACGTTACGCGAAGCATGGGAGCAAGGTTTGCAGCAGGGATTAAATCAAGTTGCACTCAATATGTTACGGGAAGGAATCGATTTAGCTCAAGTCGCAAAATTGACAGAACTATCACTTGAACAAGTTAAAAGCTTACAAGATAGTGACTTAGATAATTCTCAAGCACTAGTGAAAGATTTTCTGGAGTTAAGTGAGTCATCACTCAACAAAATTTGGCTAAATCCAGAGGAAGACGAAGCTTGGAAAGATCTATAGAAAACCTTGTCCGAGGGGATGTGATTTCGGTTCCTTTCCCATTTTCTAATGCCTTAGCAACAAAAAGAAGACCTGCTTTAGTTGTTGCAGAATCAGACAGTAACAATATCATAGTCTGTCCCATTACCAGTAAACCAGGTAGAGACGATGAAATTAAGTTAGAAGACCTTGACTTCAGAGTCGGTAAACTCAATTTAAGTCCAAGCTATATTCGCCCTAATATCATTGCAACTGTTGATAAAAGCAATGTCATTCGACACATAGGAAGTCTTAAGGATGAAAAAATCAATGAAGTCATCAACAAAATTATTGGAATTTTACAGAAGCCATCACAACCTCCACCTCCAACATCAAAAGCTTTAGAACGAGATAAGCGCCCGAAATCATAAAGCAATCGCGGTAATGATTTCCTAGATACAGTTTTGTACTAAGCGCGATCGCTATCAACTGTAATAGAGTAGGGGTAGGTTTACCTAATAATTGGGCAGAGGTTCTCAGGGGCATTCTGAGGCTGTTCGCTTGCGCCGCCGCTTAACAAAGCTCGTAAAACCAACTCCTAACATGATTAGTGCCATTGCACAAACTCCATGCCACTGCCAGTGACTCCAGCCATAAGCACCGAGAAACGAACCTAACGCTCCCCCAATAAAGTAAAAGGTGATGTAGATAGCATTCAAACGACTGTGAAACTCTGAGGGTAGACTGTAAATTCTTGCCTGGTTTGAAACCATAGTGCTTTGCACACCTAAATCAAGCAGAATTACGCCGATAATTAATCCGAGAATTTGATGACCAAATACCCAGAATATCAGAAACGATGAAGTTGTAATCACTAAGCCCAACCCGACAGTCAACTTGGGGTTTCTCTTGTCGGCTAACTTCCCCACTAAAGGAGCTGCTGCTGCTCCCACTACACCAACTAACCCAAACAACCCCGTCACCTCACTACCATAGTGATAAGGCGGTTGTGCTAGTAGAAAAACGAGGGTACTCCAAAAAGCACTGAAAGCTCCAAAAGACATCGCTCCTGCCAGGCAAGCCTCACGCAATACAGCGTGTTCTTGTATCAATTTGAACAAAGAGCCGATAAGCTGCGGATAAGGAACTCGCAGTGAAGGTTGGCTTTTCGGCAGCATCCGGGATAAAACGATCGCCATCACAATCATCAGCCCACTCGCAAGCCAAAACATCGCCCGCCAGCCCAAAGTCGCTCCCACAAAACCACTAACTGTTCGTGCTAAGAGAATTCCGATGAGCAGCCCACTCATCACCATACCAACAATTTTTCCCCGTTGCTGCGGTTTTGCCAGTTGTGCCGCAAAGGGAACTATTAACTGAGGTGTAATCGTAGTTATGCCCATCACTAAACTTGCCACCGACAAGCAAGCAAGGTTAGGTGACACAGCCGTCACTCCCAACGCCACGGCTGTTAACATCAGCATTGTCAAAATTAATCTCCGCTTCTCCATCAAGTCGCCCAATGGCACGAGCAAGAAAATTCCCACAGCATAGCCAATCTGCGTCAGCATGGGAATTAACCCAGTAGCGTGAGCAGAAGCATGAAAGCTTTGTTGTAAAAGCGCCAGCAAGGGTTGGTTGTAGTACAAATTAGCAGCAGCAGCCCCACTGGTAATTGCCATGATCCAGACAAGGCTACTTGTTAATGAATCTTGGCTTGCAGATGCAGTTTTCATAAATAATATTTCCGGAGATGGGAGATGGGATTTCAATCTTGATTCTTAGGAGTTGGTTTTTGCATAATTATCTGCTTCAACTGTAACGATTATCGATAATCGTTACAGTTGAATATAGATTATCGATAGTTTATAGTCAACAAAGAAGTGAGATTATCTTGACAGATGAAGTTGAAGCGTGAATGCATGAGCGATCGCCTGAAGCAAGTGCTGTTAGAGCGCATCCTTGATGGCACTTATCAACCGGGCGATCGCTTAGTTGAATTGCAAATTGCTCGGGAAATGGAGACAAGTCAAGCACCTGTCAGAGAAGCACTCCACGAGCTCGAAGCAATGGGCTTAGTAGAATCCGTTGCTTATCGAGGAACTCGTGTACGGCAAGTTAGCGCCGAAGAATTGCAGGAATCGTACCAAGTGCGAGCAATTTTAGAAGAGATGGCAGCGCAGTTAGCAGCTCCCAAGTTCTACAAAAATCCCCAGCCTTTACAAACAGCACATGCAGCCGTGCAAGCTGCCGCACAGACAGGGGATGTTGATGCTCACGCCAAACTCGACGCAGCTTTCCATCGGCTCATTGTAGAAACGAGCGGTAACAGCGTCCTTTTACGTGTGTGGGACTCCTTAGGCTTTGAAACTTGGACACGAATCAATTTAATGTTAATCAGGAGTAAAACCGTCGATTTACAATCATTGATTGAGGAACATCAGCAAATTGTCGATGCATTCATGCTATGCGATGGCAAAACTGCCGGAAGGTTGTTACATCAACATCTTGAAGCAGCCATAAAGATTGCATAGGATGATTATCACTCTTGGACTGCATCTCAAAACTTTTGCATATTCATGCTAACTGGATCAAAACCTCTGGAAAAGCGTGTGCTATTGTCATAGTAAGCGCCACTGAGATCGGCACCATACAATTTGGCTTTGTTGAGCCTAGCTCCCCTCAAATTTGCTTGATGCAGATTGACGCCACTGAGGTTAGCTCGCGTCAAGTTCGCTTTAGCTAAGTTGGCTCCTCCTAAGTTGGCTCCCCACATTTTAGCTTTAGCTAGGTTAGCTCCTGTTAAGTCTGCTGCAAATAAATTTATTCCAACGATGTTGGCTTCAATGAGCTTAGCTCCTTTTAACTTAGCTGTGGAAAAATCTCTTTCTCCTGCAGCGTAACGTTGCTTTAGTTCGTCAGCATTCATGTTTTACCTTCCTTCATGAGTAAAACAGAAGCTATCTGTTCCCATTCCTGAGCGAGTGGCAAATGAGACTCTGGCTGCTCACCGCGTTTGTACCAGTAACGAGCGTTAATCTCATCACCCTCTTCTCGATGCAAATATGCGTGAATCCACGCACTATCAGCATCACTGGCATCTTGGACTAATTCATGTGCGGTGTCCCAGTTACCTTTTTTAAGATGCCACATTGCCTGTAACCGTCTTGGCAGTGACTCAGGACATTTTTGCTGTTCTGTAAGTTCCTTAAATTCCTCTAAAGTCATCATTTGAAAAAAGGGTGTAGGGAGTAGGGAGGAGCCACTGTGCGATCGCGCTTCACAGAAATTCAAAGCAAGTGGCTTTGGGAAATTGGGAAAAAGGGAATGGAAAGATAATTATCTGTTTGCCCATGCCCAATGTTCTTTTCCCAATTACTAATTACCAAGCAATATATATGTCTGATTATCAACTTAACGTTATTATATCCAGCCTCAAGACAAGTACCGCTTTGCAGTATTAAAAATTAAAAAAGTCAATCTGCTTAGGCTTTGTGGCTGACAGGAGTCTAAATGATTACAAATTCACGCTCTTGTTAAACACCACAATCATGAATGATAACGTTTGTAATAATCGATACAATATATTGTTATATTCAAAAACAGGGGCTTGTATCATTAATGAAACAATTAAAAATTATTTCTCAGGTTTTAATTTTTAATTTTCAAGAGTTTTTCTTCCCCACTCCTATTCCAGTAGGCATCTTGAGTTTGATTAGTATCTATTGCCAACTGGATTTGTTGGCGAATTTGCTGTACGATGTTTACACGGTCGTAATAGCGAATTGCGACTTCCCTAGCAGCCGCACCTAGGCGATCGCCCAACTCCGAGTTGCGTAGCAGTTCCAGGCACTTGTAAGTAATACAGCAATGTTCTCAGTCGAGTCGGTGGCTGGCGAATTTGCCGCATAAAACTGATGTGTTCAATATCGTCTAAATCCAAAACAATGGGTGGCAGTGCTTGGTTTGTCAGTTTATAAATACCTTGAGTACTGGTGCTGAAATCACTCGGCAAGTGACTAGAGATAAATAAAATTCGCATGACAGTGTTTTGGACAGATGTTAAATAGCAAAATTGTTCCTCAAGAGCGTTTATTCCGTAATATTTGAGTAGCATTAAGTACTAACAGGTAATCCTACTAATTCACCCCCTCCCGCAATCACCTCACCAATCGCACAAGCAGCTTGACTGTGTGATTCAAAGTAAGAAATTGTTTGCTGTACCTGATTGGGAGGTATTAATAGCACAAATCCAATACCCATATTGAAAGTATTGTACATGGCGTCACGACTGACTGAACCAACTTGTGCTAACCACTGAAAAACAGGTGGGATAGACCAACTACTAGTGTCAATTTTAACAGCTTGCCCGTTACCCAAACATCTCGGCAAATTTTCTGGCAAACCTCCGCCCGTGATATGAGCCATACCGTGAATTTCCAACCCCGCTTGACGTGCAGCTAAGACTGGTTTGACGTAAATACGTGTAGGAGTGAGGAAAGTTTCTCCCAAAGTTTGACCATTTAAAAGTTCTGGGCGATCGCTCCACGAAAAGCCTTTTTCGCTGACAATTTTCCGCACCAAACTAAAGCCATTGCTGTGTACTCCTGCACTTGTAAGAGCGATCGCCACATCACCTACTTGTACTTGAGAACCATTAAGCATCTGGCTTTTTTCCACAATTCCCACACAAAACCCTGCCAAGTCATACTCACTCATTTGGTAGAAATCTGGCATTTCCGCCGTTTCTCCTCCTAATAAAGCACAGCCTGCTTGTTTACACCCAGAAGCTATACCCGTAACCACCTGAGTCAGTTGCTCTTGATCTAGCTTGCCTGTTGCCACATAATCTAAGAAAAATAGTGGTTCTGCGCCACAAGTTAGCACGTCGTTGACGCACATCGCCACCAAATCAATCCCAACAGTGTCATGACAGTTGAGAATTTGAGCAACTTTCAGCTTTGTACCCACACCATCAGTTCCAGAGACTAAAACAGGTTCCTGATAACCGGACGGTAGTTGAAAGCAACCACTGAAGCCACCTAGCCCACCAATAACTTCCTGTCTAAAAGTACTGTGAACCAAACTACGAATTTGATTGACAAATGCCCGACCGGCCTCAACGTCAACGCCTGCATCTCGATAATCCATAATTATATTTAGTGAAGAGTGAGGAGTGAGAAGTTAGAAACACTCCTGATAAAATCAAAATACCTCATCTTCAATTCCGCGCCACCATTCTCCCAAATTCATGAGGTCTTTGTGAATGTCTTCTAATTCTTCAACGTATTCATTTTCTGAGATAAGAGATCGACGTTCTTGAAGTTTCTTTAGTCGCAGTTGTAGCAATAGCCAAGGTTTGGCAATGCTATTAGTTGCTTCCATGTATTGCGCTAGTTCTCTGCTATTCATGAGGTTGTATTCCATATCGATGCCTAAAAAACAGCCACGATGTATTCGTGACTGTTTGTCAGTAATTCTTAAAGCTTTACCGAGAGATAAAGCAGTTATTAGAACTCGTTCGTAAAAGCTCCCAGCTTATTTAGCTTTCGCATACTGTTCTGCAACATATTCCCAGTTAATTAAACTGTCTAGGAAAGTTTGCAGGTAGTCTGGACGACGATTCTGGTAATCTAGGTAGTAGGCGTGTTCCCAGACATCAGCCGTTAACAAAGGAGTGTGACCGCTTGTCATGGGGTTAGCAGCGTTTGGTGTTTTGACAATCTTCAAGTTACCGTTCTCCACCACCAGCCAAGCGTAACCACTACCGAACTGTGTTCCACCAGCTTCCTTGAACTGTTTTTTGAAATCATCAAGGCTACCGAAGGAGGCATTAATTTTTTCGGCTAACTCACCACTAGGACTGCCACCACCGTCTTTCTTCATACAATTCCAGTAAAAGGTATGATTCCATACCTGAGCAGCATTGTTGAAAATACCAGTTTTAGCCGAGTCATTAACACTTTCTTTAATCACTTCTTCCAGTGACTTGTCAGCTAATGGTGAGTCTTTCGTTAGGTTGTTGAGGTTAGTAACGTAACTAGCATGGTGCTTGTCATGATGGAACTGTAAGGTTTCAGCCGAGATGTGCGGCTCAAGGTCCTTGTAGTCGTATGGTAGTGGGGGAAGTTCAAAAGCCATTGTGTAAAATCCTCTCTTTACGGTTTTCCAGTTTAGATCTTCTCAGGTGATTGGCAAATTGCCATCAAGGGGTTTAGCCCTTAAACGGCTTAGCACTGGAATATAAAACTTAACACCCTGATTGTACTAGGAAATGTGGTTTTTCAAAGCATTTACATGTATGATTGGCAATTTCTCTTACTGATTAATGATGCTAAACATATCATTTTTCAATTGATATACACAGCTTCCTATCGTGCAAGACCCAACCTCAAGAATCCATCTGCCAAGAGGACGAAAAAAACCTTTATGAAGAAATTAACGCTTAATGATTGGATTTTTATCCAACAACGACTAACTCCGTATATATTTTTGCTCCCTGCTTTATTTATCTTAGTCTTAACTGTTTTTTGGCCTGCACTCCAAGCTTTCTACCTTAGCTTTACTCACTACGAATATGATCTCACCATGCAGCCGCAATGGGTGGGGTTTGCTAACTTTCGCCGCTTGTGGGCTGATCCAGTTTTTTGGAAAACTCTAGGCAATACCTTACTGTACCTTGTGGGTGTAGTGCCGATTTTAGTCATAGTTCCCTTGGCACTGGCAATTTTAGTCAATCAGAAACTGCGTGGAATGTACTGGTTTAGAGCTGCATATTACACGCCAGTCGTGATTTCCATCGTGGTTGCAGGGATCGCTTGGAAATGGCTGTATGCAGAAAACGGCTTACTCAATCAACTCCTGAAGGGTATTTTCCCAGAAGGAATTTCTTGGCTCACCAGCCCTCGCTTTGCTCTAGTCAGTGTCATGGCTGTCACTGTGTGGAAAGGATTGGGATACTATATGGTGATTTATCTAGCAGGGTTACAATCTATACCGGGAGATGTGTATGAAGCAGCTGCAATTGATGGCTCAGATGGTATTCGCAAACACTGGGA
Organism: uncultured Scytonema sp.; assembly: GCA_937873135.1. Lineage (GTDB taxonomy): Bacteria > Cyanobacteriota > Cyanobacteriia > Cyanobacteriales > Nostocaceae > Rhizonema. Next base: position 7,835 of record CALMVQ010000076.1, read on the forward strand.
TATTACCGTACCTTTAATGCAACCTTACCTGGCTCTAGTCGCGGTGGTTTCAGCGATTGCTGCTACTAAGGTGTTTGAAGAAGTCTATATTATGACCCAAGGTGGACCACTGAATAGCTCGAAAACGATTGTTTACTATCTGTATGAGCAAGCATTTAATAACTTAGAAATCAGTTACGCTTGCACAATTGGACTGGTACTATTTCTGATCATTTTAAGTCTATCTATTTTGCGACTATTGCTTAGTCGCAGTACCGGAGAGAATTTGACTCAGTAACTCAAGCGGAATGTAGAAGCGCAGGCGGCAACGAAAAATCAATGCCTTGCGTCTCTCAAAAATCACTGTCAAAAGTACGGAATCTAAGTTGCTGCTTTGTCTGCTTGCGTAATAATAAGTGAATCAGCTCAATCCAAAATCCAAAATCGAATGACTCGTAAGATACTCCACGGTATACGCGTACAAACCTACCAGCATCCGCTTGATCGCAAAGCGTTGGTGGCTTTGGAGAAGATGCCGGGATTACCACTACTGCTGAAAAAGATTAATGAGTACGGGATTGATCGCCTACTGAGAATGCAAACCAAGGGCGGTGAATTTCGAGTTTCCCCTCGAAACTTCCCTTCACTGCATGATGCCTTAGTGGAAACCTGCAAGATTCTAGATTCCCCCCAGCCAGACTTGTATCTCTATCGGGGAGAGGGACATATTTCTACCTATGCGATCGGCGTGGAAAAACCGTTGGTTGGGATTAATATAGAAGCGATGGAATGGCTATCGGGCGAGGAACTGCTGTTTGTGCTGGGGCACGAGATTGCCCGGATCGAGGGACGTTACTTAAATTATCAGCAACTGGCTGTGGTGATGCCGTTGCTCAAAAATCTGATTAGCAGTACTACACTGGGATTGGGCGGATTGGCAGCATCCGGGCTGGAAGTAGCTTTGTTCAATTGGATCGTTATGGCAAAATTCACTGCTGATCGCGCTGGGTTGTTAGCTTGTCAAGATGTTGATGTGGCGATGACAGCTCTGATAAAATTGGGTGGGTTACCTGAGGAGTACATAAATCCGGAAGTCAAGCAGGATTTTTTAGGGCAAGCCCGCGAGTTTGATATTGACGATCTTGATAGGTTAGACCAAGTCACCAAGATTTTCAGTTTTATGGAATACCAATACCCTTGGGTTGTGATGCGGGCTTCTGAACTGCTGAAGTGGGTGGATTCAGGGATGTACGAGCAGTTGGGGCGATCTCTGGAGCCACACCCAGAGCATCAAGAGCAACACCCAGAGCATCAAGAGCAACACCCAGAGGAGTGGAATTTTTTATCGTCTTGGTAATGCCTAAGTTCGTAAATCATTAGGCTCTATTTCCCATCCTTGGTTATTGACTCTCTGTGTTGCAAGCCGTGCTAGCTTTTCTATAACTTTTTTAAAAGTTGTTTTCTTCTGGTAATGAGGAGATGGCTCAATTTGAGCGTGAGCCGGATTGTCATCTGTAGACTAGTACAGATCGGCGGAAATAAACCACCCATCTGAAATAGTTAAAACCCTTA
>CALMVQ010000077.1 GCA_937873135.1 uncultured Scytonema sp.
ATTTGCCCTTGCAATTTGACTTAACACACCAGTTAAGAAAACATTGGGGAGCGGGGTTTGGGGGGGTGAGGCAGCTCTGTATAGTGCTAATCAGGAACACGGTCAAGTCGTGTGTAAATTAATTCAACAAACTTTGGGTAAGGTTGTTAACAGGCTTTACTTTCTTGACGATGCCATTGCTCAAATGCCCAAAACCACGCTGACTGAAATGTTCCCTAACATTAATACCGATGAGATGCTCAAGTGGTATAACGAAAACCCTAAGCGTGGTTTTCCTACAGAACTTGCCCTGAGCATGACTTACTGGAGAAAGTCTTCTCCCCGGCCATCCTCTGGCATAAACCCCGACAGAGATGGTTGTGGACTCCTCTGGTGTTCACCAGCCGTTCCATTTGAAGGGCAACATGTCAGGAAAGCAGTAAAAATTATTGAAGAAACAACAAATGCCTACTTTTTTGAACCTAATATCGGTTTAAATTGCATAACCGAAAGAAACATCAATATCACAGCCGCTATTGTCTATGACAGACAGGTAAGTGGAGAAGATGAGCGTGCCCTAGCTTGCTATGAGGATATGAGATGTAGATTGATACATGCAGGCTATTTTCCTTACCGCCTCAGCACTCACTCCATGCAAGCTTTGCCTCCAGCACAAGATGATTACAACCAATTCCTCAATAAACTCAAACAGGTTTTAGATCCCAATAACATTCTCGCCCCTGGGCGTTATTAGTTTACCCAGCCTTATAATGTCCCACCCCCCTCAATACGGTTCAGTTAAGCAGGGTAAGCAGGGGAAGCAGGGGAAGCAGGGGAAGCAAGGGAGGCAGGGGAGGAAAGAGTTGATCAACAATTAGTTTTTTCCTCCCCTGCTGCTCTACTCAAGAAAGCTCCCTCTGCCTGCCTTAACGAATAAATTTCTTAACTGAACCGTATTGCCACCCCCCTAACATTTCACAGATTTTGTAGGCGCTGATGCTGAGTTGTTGAATGAAACTAGCTAAAACCAAGTTCTAATATCAGAGGAGTTATGGGCTTACGCTCATAGGGCAGTGTGCAGCATGGAAAATTTTCGAGATTTTCTCAACTATTTCCGTCCTTACTGGTTACTAAGTATTTTCAGTATCGCAGCAGCCAGCATTTACGAGATTATTGATTTATTTGTCCCTTATGCAATTGGGCAGATTTTAAACGTTGTATCTAGCCAACCACTAGACAAACCACTTCAAGGAGTGCTCAACACAATCTCAAACCTGATCAGTCATCCCGTCAATAAAACTCTTGAATTAGGTGTATTGTTAGCTTTAGTTTTTATTGTCACCGTATTGAGAGCGCCGACACAGCCTTGGCTAACAAATTGGTTTCACTGGGATATAGCCTTAAGGGCTGGTCGCGATCAGAGCCAAAAGGCGCTGGAGAAAATTCTTACTCTACCCCTAGAATTCTACGACGAAAATAATCCCGGACGCATTGCTGGACAAGTTGCCAGAGGTGTCAATAACCACATCTGGACCTATCCAGAAATTGCTGGACAGTTAATTCCTAAATTTTTCCGCTTATTAGGAATTTTTGTATTGATCTGGTTTGTTGATTGGCGAATTGCGGTTCTCTATGTCATTTCTTTTATTATTATTCTGGGCTTTAGTTTCCGAAAAATGCAGCATTTAATTTTGCTTGATAATCCCATTAATCAATATATGGAAGACACAGAAAGCCGGACTTCCGAAATCATTACTAATATCAAAACGGTGAAAGCATTTGCAAATGAAGCAAAAGAACTAAAGAGACAAAAACGACGCTTCAATCGTGAACTGATGGTGAGGGAATATCGGATACACAAAGGTTATGTGAAGCTCAATACTTGGCAAAAGACTGTGGTTCAGTTTTGTATGTTTATAGTATTAGGTTGGACGTTAGTGGAGACAATAAAAGGTAAAATTTCTTTAGGTCACTTTATTATGACTTTAACAATTTCTAGCATGGCTTATGCAGAGTTGGAGCCTTTTACCGTCTTGGCAGAGATTTTTGCCCGTCGCTATCCTTCCATGATGCGGTTTCACGAGTTCCTCAAACTCCCAACACAAGTCGATGCAGTTAGACTTTTAGAAGAGGAAAGCACTTCAAGCGATCGCTATCAATTTACAGGAAAAATCGAGTTTTCACATATTTATTTTGGATATGAACCAGAACGTCCAGTTTTGCAAGATGTGAATCTCCTAATTGAGCCATGTCAAACATTAGCGTTAGTAGGTTATTCTGGTTCTGGTAAATCTACCTTACTAAAACTACTTTTGCGGTACTTTGAACCTCAACAAGGCAAAATTTTGATTGATGGTCAAGATATTTGTAGCCTTGATGTAGGAAGCTATAGACGAAGGTTAGCGATCGTTCACCAAGAAGTTGATGTTTTTAACGGAACTTTGCTCGACAACCTTACATATGGCCAGCCCAATGCTAGTTTTCATCAGGTTAAAGAAGCCTGTAGAATCTCCCGATTGGATGAAGTTGTGCAGCATTTACCTCAAGGCTATTACACAGTAGTAGGTGAGAGGGGTGTGAGGTTGTCTGGTGGACAAAGACAACGTCTAGGAATTGCTCGGGCATTGCTCGTAGATCCAGACGTGCTGATTTTTGACGAAGCCACTTCCAGCCTAGATTACGAATCAGAGCGTTCTATTCAGCTAGCGATGCGCTCAATTTTGGGAAGCCGTACTACAATCATCATTGCCCACCGTTTGAGTACAGTAAGGGAAGCAGATAAAATTGTCGTTCTGAATAAAGGTAGAATTGTCGAAATTGGTAACCACGATGAACTCTTGCGCCACAAAGGAATTTACCACCGCTTGTACTCCTTGCAGCAGATAAACTCTTAAAAAGTAAAAAGATAAAAGTAAAAAGTAAAAAGAGAATCCCCATAAATTCAGGCGCGGGGATTTCAACCATGAGACCTTGAAACTTGTGTACAATCTCTTGATCCAAGCGCAGACCGTTAGGGATTGCTGTTAAAATTAACACTTTGTGTTGCACCAGTTAAACTCCTATAGCAGTTATAAAAATCTCTCTCTTTCTTTTCTTGGCGTCTTGTTAGTTGTTCTCAGGGTAGAACGAGTCTTGCTCACTAAGCCTGTAATCACATCATGGGCAACACCACGGCCTTCAGCCAAAGTCGCCGCCGCCGTCCGCGCATCCTCCGAGGCAAGACCTAAATTCATCTTGAGGAGGTCTACTTTCTGGAATGCTACCTCCCCAGTTGGTTTAACCACCCAGATATACAAGTCATGAAAAATAATGGAGTATTCCACCAAAGTGGCATTTTGCTGTGCGGCGATGTGTTGGATTTGACCGAGACTCAGTGGCACTGGTGTAGAAGAGAGTTGTTGGCGTTGGGCAAGTAGTTCGACAAAAGCTTTGGCACGACCTCGTTCGGCCACTAAGAGCGCTTCAGTCGTCCGATTCTGAACCACTAAAACTTGTTGCAGCAACCGATAGGAACTAGCTTGTGTGTCAAAGATGGAGACTTTGAACGCATCGTTACTGCCCAAGTCTTTGCGGATCGATTCAAACACTGCAATGGCATTGAGCAGACTTTCTTCAGCCGCTTTTGGGTTGCCAGAATTGATCTGAGCATGTCCTAGATTGTTCAGAGAACCAGCCTCCCATTGTCTGTCACCAATCGCCTTTGCAATTGCCAAACCTTGATTGTAGTAATCTATTCTTCAATTAAACGAATTATTCCACCCAGAAACGCTACTGCGTTTAGTCGTAGAAACCAACATTTTGAAAAGTCGAAGATTACTTCCTTTGCATTCTTCGTTGACTTTTGGCCAAAGTTGAAACAAGCAATCAAAGTCATCTAAGTTATCGTTGACAATCGGAATTTGAAGAGTAAGGCGCACAATTCCCTTATTGGCTAAATTATTGGTAACTAATGATTACTCTGCAAAAGCATAATGCTGCCATACTTTTTATATGGATATATAGCAATCCTAAATCATTCGTGAAAAACAAGATACCCGATTCTTAGACAAGTCGGGTATCTGTATCTTCAATTTTCACAAATTAGCGAGCGCGGAGGGATTTGAACCCCCGACCCACAGAACCGGAATCTGTTGCTCTATCCACTGAGCTACGCGCCCTTGATTACATTATAGCACGTGTTGCTTAAAACAATTAACTGAAATTGAAAAGTCAGGTCTGTTTGTCCAACAGCGCTTCGGCCCTTGGCAACGGCTTAAGCCGTATCCTGTTCAATTGAGAAGAAAAGTTTATGTGCTAGTGTGCTAGCATAACAGCATATTATTTTTTATTCATCATGGAAACCCGAATTAATAAACGCACCCATAGCCATTACACTCAAAGTGCAGCCTACTTGCCCAAGGATTTAGTTAAAAATTTCAAACAGTTAGCTCTTGAATTAGAACTAGGTCACAGTGAGGCAATGGAGCAAGCAATAAGAATGTGGTGTGATGCGGCTATCAAAAAGGTAAGGCAACGTTGATGAGGTATCCTACAGCCGAACAAAACCTCATTTGTTTTATCCTCAGCCAAAACTTAACAGCATTTCTACTACCTATCTTTATAGTGAGATTAGATGAACGAACTGGAAATATCTATATCTTGGCTGGCGAAGAAACTGGAATTGTAATTAACCGTAATGGTAAATGGAGATACGACGAATGAACAAGCCCAATTTTGCAGCAATGAGTAAAATAGAACTTAAACGCTATTTATTGGAGCATCGTAACGATACTGATGCTTTTCACGCCCTAATGGATAAAATTAGCGCCGAACCCAACCCAAAGTTTTATACCATAGATGAAATTGGTGAACTAAAAAAATTAATAGAAGCAAAACGGACACGAGAAAATCTGTGAAAATTACCACGTCAATAAAGCAGCTTATAAAGCTTGAGTTGCGATCCCGTCTGGCAGATGAGTGACTTGTGATAACGGATGAGTATCTAGTAAAACAACTTGTCGCATTCAAGAGAAAATTTCAATATTGAGTTAAACCAGCTTCTATAGGACTAATATTTGATTTCTGAAAAAGCTCCGTACATTTGAAGAGTAG
>CALMVQ010000078.1 GCA_937873135.1 uncultured Scytonema sp.
CTACTCTTCAAATGTACGGAGCTTTTTCAGAAATCAAATATTAGTCCTATATATAAAATGTATCAAGAAGCAATATTTTTTGTAAGATTTTTAGATCATCATTTTACTAACGCTATTATAAAGTATGAAAAAGCAGAAAGTGGAAATTCTAGTGTTAAAAACGGCTGATCTAGTATATTAATTTAAAAAGATAAAAATCAAAACATTCTCTTAGTTAATCTGTCAAGTTGCAATGGCTTTTCCATTGTTTAACAATTTTGCATAATGGCTCAAATGCAGAACTTACACATTGACAAATTAGACAACAAGTGTATTACTGAAAAGCTGATGGGTCTTGAAAAATTGCCAGCATTTGACGGACAGTTACAATTTGTACATCTTCTACTGTAACCAGATGCAACAAATCACGCTTATCCCCTGTAACCAGATAGGTGGCTTTCCCTGCTATGGCAGTAGCAATAATTCGGTTGTCGGTCAGATCGTCGGAATATTCCACATCAGGCAATTTACTTACAACCTCAGCATGGTTCCATAACCCTGTAACCATTATCCTAGCTTGAGATTCATTAATATATTTCCTCAGTTTTGGATAAGAAAGAACACGCTCAAGCTCCTCCAACTGTTCCGGTGAGGTGACAAGGATATACTTTCTTTCGTCCCACGCACGATAAAGTAAATATGGCTTAGACTGCTTATTCAGCAGTGAACTGACTAGTACGTTGGTATCAAGAACGATGCGCTGCACGTACCGCACCTATCGCTTCATCAATGACTGACTCAATTTCTTCGGAGTGAAAAGCCGTATTGAGATCGTGGACTTCCTGAATCGTGGATCTGAAAATCTTCTCCTGAACTGCTTTTTCTATGAAATTAGATATATCGCTGTCAGTATGTTCAGCCAAAAATCTGTGTAGAGCTTCATTTGTCTCTTCTGAAACAGTAACAGACCAATGTATCATCACCGCATTTCCATATAGGGAACCAACTATACCAATTGTAACATTTAATTTTTATGGTGTCCCGTCGCTTCTGGCAAGCCAAACGCTAAATGGGGTAGTCGCCAAAGCTGTTAGGACAAGTTGGTTGTAGACGCCTGCAACAGCATGATTTGTCGATTGATAATTGTCCTAAGCATTCTGTCCGTTGCTATATGACTTGACCTTGACAAAAAAAGAAATATATGTTATGCTTAAAGACTAGGCAATCATAGTCCTAGAGCAGTCACTGCAAGTCAAGGCAGAGAACTAGTCTTAAGGGGCGGTAATGGGTAATGGGAAGAAAAATAATTACCAATTACCGACTACCACACACGACATGTGCGCTTCGGTAGTAACTTGAGGCACAATACCTTTAAGAGTTTACAACGCTCCTATACCTACGGAGGGAAACCCTCCTTCAGTACTGGCTCCTCTGTTGGCGCTATCTTCAAAAAACTTAACAATATTTGTTGAATGTCTGATGCAACTTGCTCGATATTCTGATTTCCATTGACGACATGAATCTTTTCAGGAGACTTTTTTGCTAACGACAAATAACCTTGACGGATCCGATGATGAAAAGCGAAATCTGCTTGTTCAATTCGATCTAATTTACGCTTTTCGAGTATCCGCTTCAAAGAAATTTCTGGATCGATATCCAGCAATATTGTTAAATCGCTTTGAAGTCCATCAGTAGCCAAAAGGTTAAGTTGTTCGATTGTGGCAATGTTCATCTGCCGTCCCCAACCTTGGTAGGCAATAGTGGAGTCAGTGTAGCGATCGCATAAAATAATCGCTCCTTTTGCCAGATTCGGCATCAAATGATGGTGTACGTGTTGCGATCTGTCAGCCGCGTATAAGAGTAATTCTGTTTTGTCAGCAATTGAATTTCCTGCTTCTAATAACAATCGCCGCAACTGTACGCCTAAGTCTGTTCCTCCCGGTTCCCGAGTCACGACAACAGATATGTCAAGACTTTGCAGCCAAGAAGAGCAAAGCTTTATTTGGCTAGTTTTGCCAGAACCCTCCACCCCTTCAAATACAATTAATTTACCTCTACAATTCATATAACCGATTTGTGAGTAAACTTCGTGCTATTAGGATACAGTTAAACCCTGGTAAAAAAAGTTAATACATTCTTTTTTCCTGACTCCTGTACTAGCAACTTACTAAGATTAGATGTTCGTAATACCCTTTATCTGGGAAAACTAGCTATTGAGGCTCAAAAACCTTTCTGGTATTACCACTTATGTCCTATCCAGATAATGTAACCCGATCTTTATCGCTGCGATTGCCTAAAAGCTTGAGTGCATTAGAAACGTGGGCTTTTGGTGTCACAATCCATATTGGCTGGGTAGCAGTGGTGCCAGCAATTCATGCGGCTTTAGGAACTCAAGCGATATTTGTTTGGATACCCGCTGTCATTGTTGGGATATTGCTGAATTACCAGGTTAAACGTCTGGGGACTCACTTCATCGATGTTGCTGGGGGCACTCCCAACTATATAACCAAGCTGTGGCAACGTTATCCTGGGATTGCCCGTTATGCTGCCATCGGATATTTCCTCAGTTGGGCTTCGTATATACCACTTAATTCGGTTATCCTTACAGACTTAATCAAAGTCAACCTTGAAGGATTAGGAATGACTTGTCCGGAAGCGCTCCTCAAAATTAGCTTTACCTTCTTACCCTTTGCGATCGCCTTTAGTGGTACCCGTGCTTTAAGTATTTTGCATTTGTATTTTGCAATTCCAACGTTGCTTGTGCTACTGACGTTTTGTTTGCAGGGACTTGGCTTTTTAGCTTTTTCTCCTGAGAGTCCCGGTTTATTTCCTCACAATTTGTCGTCTCTGAGTTTTGTGGATTGGGCAAAGTGGTTCTACTTCGTTACTTATCAAACCTACGGTTGTGAAACAGCCTCATCGTTCATCGCTGATAGTCGTCGCCCGGCTGAAACTCTGCGGTTTCTAGAAATTGCTGCTTGGTTAATGCCACCCATCTTCTTGGGTGGTTCTTGGGTAATGATATGTCTAGCAACAGCTTCTGATCTCAAGGACGATGCTTTTCTCAATTTAGTCGCTGCATCTACACCCTTTTGGGGAAAATTTGCTTCTTTAATCGTCACCTTTTTGCTAGCGGGTTCATCTTTGCTGGGTTTGGCAACAGGAGTTTCTAATTGTCCCCGCATTTTGTATCAGTTAGCGATTAACAAATATATCTCACTAGTATTTTCCGTGGTGTCGCGACGGGGAGTATTCGGTGCTGCCCTCACTTTCACTCTAGCGCTCTCCTTTGTGTTTCTGATTTGGGGAGATGTAACCCACATCATTGTGGTGGCAAATGTCCCTTGGTTTGTGTCTTTTATGCTACTACATTTAGGACTATGGTTGCAGAGAGGTAAGCCAGAGGTACTTTTTCCCCGACTCTCTATGGGTATTTTCATATTAGAGGTTGTCGTACTAGTGGTGGGAGGCTATGCTTGGGGTTGGCAAGATTTGTTGATCGGATTAGTAGCTCCTGTTGGAGTCGTAGCATTTGATACATTAATGCGCTATGTCCCTCTTGCTCCTTTCCGTCCAAGTTGGTGGATGCGGCGGTATCAGTCACGAACAACAACAAAAATTACAGACTCGGTGATCCCGCAAGTCAGCATCCTGATTTTTCTGTTGATCTGTGCGGCTTTTGTGGGCTGGTTCTTTGGTATTCATTTAAATCAACCTGATACTACAACAGATGAAAATCTAGGTGTTGTGCTGCTGATGACGGTGGCGTTTGTTGGAGTGGCGATCACAGGCTGGACAACTTTACCACGAGTTATGGCGATCGCTGAAGCACGGGAAGCCGCAGAACACCTGTTTATGGTGGCTCAAGATGCAATTGTCGTTGTCAATGAAGTCGGTGTGATTCGACAAGCAAATCCTGCCACCCAATCTTTGTTTGGTTTCGCTCCATCATTGATGCTGGGATTTCCCTTAAATAAATGGTTACCAGATTTAACACAATCTCCTCACCATTGGCAAAAGCACAGCGAACAAACCCTCTTACATAATGACCATGTAAAAACTCTTGAAGTTTCTGTCTCCGATATCCCTCATCAAGATTTTCAGGAGTACGTTGTTATCCTTCATGATATGACTAAACGCAAACAAGCAGAGTCTGTATTGCGAGAATCTGAAGCACAACTGCGGGAAAAGTCACAGCAGCTTGCATCTCAACTGGTGCAAAGTGAAAAACTGTCTAGCTTGGGGCAATTAGTTGCTGGGGTAGCACACGAAATCAACAACCCTGTCAGCTTTATTGACGGCAACCTCAGCTACGCTGATACATATATCCAAAATTTATTAAGATTACTGCACCTTTATCAGCAACATTATCCCCACCCCGCACGCGAAATACAAGACGAAGCAAAAGCTATTGAGCTTGATTTTTTAGTTGAAGACCTACCAAAGCTGCTAACATCAATGAGAGTTGGTGCTGACCGAATTACAAATATTGTCCTATCTCTACGCAACTTCTCCCGCTTGGATGAGGCGGACATGAAAGCAGTAGATATTCATGAAGGGATTGATAGTACATTGATGATTCTGGAACATCGCCTCAAAGCCAGACCAAATTATCCCTCTATTCAAATTATCAAAGAATATGCTCACCTCCCACCTGTAGAATGTTATGCCGGACAACTTAATCAAGTTTTTATGAATATTCTTTCAAATGCGATTGACGCGATTGAGGAATATCGGTTGATAGAAATTGACCATGATCGACAACCGACTATTCGCATTATGACTCAAATAAGTGTTGACAAGCAAGTGATGATTCGCATTACTGATAATGGTCCTGGTATTCCTAAAAGCTCGCATTCAAAATTATTTGACCCCTTCTTCACCACCAAACCTGTAGGAAAAGGTACGGGGTTAGGTTTATCTATTAGCTACCAAATTATTACGGAGAAACATCAGGGGAGATTACAGTGCATTTCCAGCCTTGGTAAAGGTGCAGAATTTCTCATTGAAATTCCCTTGTACCAAAAGAAAGCTTTGAGGGATTAAATTAAGGGTTTTCAGCTCAGTTCAATCCGCCTTTTCTGGTAGATAAACCAGAAACAAAGGAGAGCGATCGCTAGGGCCGCCACAACAAAACAGGGAACGTAACCGTAACTATCCACAACTCTACCAAAAGCTACTGTCCCAAGTCCTTGTCCTAAAAACATGTTGAAGACAAATAGTGCAACTGCTGTACCTCGTGCCTTAGGCGCTAGTTCGGTTGCTTGAGTCTGGAATGTACTGTGCATCATATAAAAGCCCAATCCCATGAAAATACTTAAAGGGATAAACACTACCCAATTGTGATATAGTGCGATCAATAAGTAGCAGATGCAGATCAATAAGCTACCAACCCCAACCATTCCATTTTCTCCCAATCTCCTGACCAACCACTGCACGTAACGACTGTAAATAAGTCCACCAACTCCAAAACTGCTGAGCATGAAACCGATCGCAACGTAAGACAAGTGATATTGATCTCGGAGAAATGCCCCAACGTAAGAGAATCCTCCAAAAAGGAAAAAACCTTCACCAAATACTGCTATCATCACAGTACGAGCGGCAGGTTGAGTGATAAGTTGGTAGTAAGGTTGGAAAGCTGCCAAACCCACGGTAAATTTGGAACGATGCATATCACGTATACTACGAATTGCACGCCACATCGTGATAGTAATACCAACAGATAAGATACCAAATACTAGAAAAATATTACGCCAGCTAATGTATTCTCCAAAAATACCACCTAAACTGCTACCTAGAATCTGACCGAGTACCACGAACCCCAGATACCGTCCGATCGCAGCTTGGCGTTGTTCATAAGGGTAGTTGTCACCAATATAAGCTAGTGAAAGCGGGATCACAGCCGCAGCCGCCAACCCTGTTAAAAACCGCAGTAAGGTAAGAATTGCGAGATTAGGCGCAACTGCACAAACTGCTGTGCCAACAGCAAATGCTCCCATTCCAGCAGTCATCACCTTCAGTTTACCAATGCGATCGCCCAATGGACCGTAGACTAATTGGAACAGCCCGTAGGGAATAGTGTATGCCGAGACTATCACCCCTGCACTGCCAACACCCACTTTAAAGTCATCGGCAATAATGTGAAGCACTGGATCAATCACCCTTGCGTCAGCAATCACCATAAAGGCAGCTGCACCCAACAGTTCTAACGAGATGCGTTTATCGTCTGTTGCTAACCTACCCACTTAGTTCTCCTGTTTTGTGGTAAGGCGGAAGGAGAGAAGGGGGGACGCACTCCTAAAAGGGAGAATAATAACTGCTGTACATGATGCAATAAAGCAGCGCGTCTCCCCTATGAATCCTCAACGCTGAATCGTGTTTGCTGATTGGTTAAATAACATCGCTCGCGACTTCTCAATATCTAGAGTTTGATTTTTGAAAGCCTCTGCCTTCTCATAAGCACGAACTGTGGCAGGACGTGCTTGGATTGCCTCAAACCAGCGCTTGAGGTTGGGGAAATTTTCTAATTTCTGGTTTTGGCGCTCATACGGTACTATCCAAGGATAGCTCGCGATGTCTGCAATAGAGTATTCACCCGCAACAAATTCTCTATCTGCCAGCCGCTTATCCAGTACTGCATATAAACGTCCCGTTTCATTCACGTAGCGATTAATCGCATAGTCAATTTTTTCAGGAGCATATTGACTGAAGTGGTGATTCTGTCCTGCCATTGGTCCCAAACCACCCATTTGCCAGAATAGCCACTGAAGAACTTCAGCGCGATCGCGCGAATCTTCTGGGAGCAACTTCCCAGTTTTTTCAGCCAAATATACTAAAATCGCACCAGACTCAAACACTGAAATCGGATCGTTTCCAGTTGCAGGTTCAGTGTCAATAATTGCCGGAATGCGATTGTTCGGCGAAATCTTGAGAAATTCAGGCTGAAATTGCTCGCCAGCACCAATGTTCACAGGAACAATGTTGTAGGGCAATCCAACTTCTTCTAAAAACATTGTCACTTTATGACCGTTCGGTGTTGTCCAATAGTAAAGTTCAATCATTGATTTGTCTCCTGATAGTTTTCACAATGGCTAAATGGTTATTAGCTTCTCACCTACACTTTTGCTTGATGAATCGCCAAGCCCGTCGCATTACCCTCTAACCCTGGCTTTAACTCCTGTTGGTCATCATAATCACCACCGTTTTGTGGGCGATAAGGAATTGATTCGATTGTATTTAGTGTTAACAGTCGTTGCTCGTAGACTTGGCATAACTTTTTGTACTCTTCCTCCTGAATACGTCGGGCTTGATAAACGACTAAGGGAGGTAATACAGTCATACCAGGGTAATATAAAACACCATGATTGATAGGGAACAATAAGTCGTCAATAGAACCGTTGACACCGCGTATGCTATACTGCGGTTCTCTTCCACCAAGAGTCACAACAAGCATGGCACGCCTTCCTTTGAGTGTTCCTTCACCATAACGATCCCATTGCTTGCCTTCAGATCCACCTACGCCATATGCAAACCCGTAGGCGTAAACGCGGTCAATCCAACCTTTCAGGATAGCTGGCATTGAAAACCACCATAAGGGAAACTGAAAGATAACGACATCTGCCCAAAGTAGTTTTTCTTGTTCGGTAGAAACATCAGGTAACTGCGTACCATCTGTGAATGCTTTTCCAGAAGCGGAGCCGTAGTCAAGGCGTTCGTTCGTATTCCGTTCAGGAAAGTCATCACCATCTGCCACAGCTTTCCATTTCATTGCATAGAGATCAGAAACTTGAACCTGATGTCCGGCATTTGTGAGTACCGAGACGGCAAAATCTTTAAGCGAACCGTTAAGGGATTTGGGTTCGGGATGGGCATAGACAATGAAAACGTTCATGATGGGTTTTTAAAGCTGAACTGTACTTGCCGACTGGTTAAATAACAACGGCCACATTTTCTCCATGTCGATAGGCTGATTGATGAATGGTTCTGCTTTCTCATAAGCACGTACCGTTGCTGGTCGTGCTTGAATTGTCTCAAACCAACGCTTTAAATTGGGAAAATTGTCTAAATTCTGACTGAGGAGTTCGTGAACTACAATCCAGGGATAGGAAGCTATATCCGCAATTGAATAACTATTGCCAGCAACAAACTCTCGATCCTCTAGCCGTTTATTCAGTACAGCATATAAACGTCCTGTCTCATTTACATAGCGATCAATAGCGTATTTGAGTTTTTCAGGCGCATATTTACTGAAATGAACATTTTGTCCAGCCATAGGTCCCAATCCTCCCATTTGCCAGAATAACCACTGCAAGACTTCAACGCGATCGCGCACATCACTAGGAATCAGCTTTCCAGTTTTGTCTGCCAAATATAGCAGGATTGCACCAGACTCGAAAACTGAAATCGGAGTACCGCCGTGAATCGGGTTATGGTCAACAATTGCAGGGATGCGATTGTTGGGAGCAATTTTGATAAATTCGGGTTTGAACTGCTCACCATCACCTACATTCACAGGAATTATTGTGTAGGGCAGTCCAGTTTCTTCAAGGAAGATTGTCACTTTATGACCGTTAGGTGATATCCAATAGTAAAAGTCAATCATGATTTTTTCTCCTTATTTTTGCATTGCCGACAAGCTCTTGATGAGGAAAATACAATTAGGCTCACACCAAAAGTATTCTTTCCCATTAACAACAGAAACGCCACGTAATTCATAAGCGGGAATGCCAAGATTCTTGTACCCACGTTTCTCATACATTGTGCGAGCAAGATGATTACTCAAACTCACATCCAAACCAATTTTGGGAAAACCACGTTCCTTAGTGATCGCTTCCACGCAATCCATTAATTTTGAAGCAATACCTTCACCGCGACGATGCGGCATTACCCACAAATCCTCAACCCTAGGAATATGCAGATTGCGCACTGCTTGCGGTTCAGGAGCCATGTCACTATCCCAATAAATGATCGCATGTCCCACAGGTAATTCCCCATCCCATGCTATTAGGTAGAAACACCTTCCTTCACATTGGAGATATAGGAGTTGGTGGTGATTAATCAGACGATCGCATTTAAGGAGTTCGCTGGTAAGGATAGGAATTTCTGGTTCTGCTAACGGTTGGATGATTACATACTTGCCAGTATTTGTCAAAGAGATCATCAAAACTTTTCAACCCAAGGTCGCAGTTCCACTTCCCAGGTCCAAGCACTTCTCGGCTGACGTAGAATGTGGAGATAAGTTTGGGCGATCGCATCGGGATCGAGCAGACTATCTGGATTGTCTGCTGATTCAGTGCGTTCTGCTGAAGCGATCCCACCATCGATAACAAAATGGGCGACATGGATATTCTTCGGAGCTAATTCCCGCGCTATACTCTGAGCCAAACCCCGCAGTGCAAATTTACCCCTTGCAAAGGGAGCAGACCGAGGATAACCTTTGATACTTGCTGAAGCTCCTGTAAATAAGATAGTACCACCTCCAAGATTTAGCATTCGTTTCGCAGCAGCTTGAGCAACGAGAAAGCCTCCATAAGCAGTTATAGCTAAAGCTTTTTCGACATCAGCCGGGTTAATATCAACAAAAGGTCCGTTCACTCGCCAACTTGGATTGTAAACGACGATATTTGGAGAACCCACACGACTTTCGACATCATTAAATAACTGCTGCACGTTTTCTGGTTTTGAGACATCGCACGCAAAGCTACTAGCTCCAATCTCACTCTCTAACTGACTGAGTTTATCAACCCGACGTGCGGCTAAAGCCACTGTCATTTCCTCTTGGGCAAACAACCGAGCTAAAGATGCACTCAGTCCGCTACCTGCTCCTACAATTAAAGCTATTGTTGACATACACTCTACCGATTTTGGATTTCAGATTAACGCTTTGAACACAACTAATTTATCGCTTAAAATCAACCTACGTACTCAGGGTTTTAGCCCTTTCCTCAGCACTTGAGTGCTGACTACAAAATCCTCAATGTTGATGTGACAAACAACTAAACTGGAGTCAGCTGTGAATCTTGAGTTCTAGAACGTTTACCAATACGAAGTACAAGCACTGCAGCAATGAGACACAAAACACCCGATATGATAAATGCTTGGAAATAAGTTCCTTGCCAAGTCCTGAGCGCCCCTGCTCCCAATGCTGCTGTCGCTGCACCAATTTGATGCGCTGCCACAATCCAGCCAAACATGATACCCGCTTTTTCTTTGCCAAACACATTAGTTGTTAGCCGTACAGTGGGAGGTACGGTAGCAATCCAATCTAAACCGTAGAACACAGCGAAGATAGAAAGACCGTAGAAATGCGGATCGAAACTAAAGGGTAAGAAGATGAGAGACAACCCTCGCAGTCCGTAGTACCAAAACAGTAAGTAGCGATTGTTCCATCTGTCGGAAAACCAGCCGGAGGCAGTAGTGCCAACAAAATCGAATATTCCCATCACCGCTAACAAACCTGCTGCTTTCACTTCAGGAATTCCGTGGTCGATGCAGGCAGGAATGAGATGCGTACCGATGAGTCCGTTAGTACTAGCACCACAGATAAAAAAGCTACCAGACAACAGCCAGAAGTCTCTTGAACGTATTCCCAGTTTTAGTGCGTTTAAGGTGGAGGCAATAGGGTTGACACTTCTAGTCTGTGTTTCCATTATTGCCGATTGAGCACCGAACGGTCGTAAGTCAAGATCCGAAGGGCGATCGCGCATTAACAGGGCAATCAAAGGAATAATCATCAGGGCAACTACGGCGATTGTCAGAACAGCACTCCGCCACCCAAACCGTTCAACCAATGATGCCAGCATCGGTAAAAATACGAGTTGTCCGGTAGCAGTACTGGCAGTTAAGACACCGAGAACCAACCCCCGTTGCTCTGCAAACCAACGATTGACGACAATGGCACCCAAGACTAATGCAATGATACCAGTACCACTACCTACAACAACTCCCCAAAGTAAGATTAGTTGCCACGAAGCAGACATCAACGTAGTTAAGCTAACCCCAACGCTAAGCAAGGCAAGGGCAAACACCATCGTGCGTCTAATCCCAACTTGCTCTAAAACCGCTGCAGCAAAGGGTCCAATCAGTCCGTAAAGTAGTAAGTTAATGGAAATTGCCAATGAAATCGTTGCTCTAGACCAACCAAATTCATGTTCTAGTGGAACGATGAGTACGCTAGGGGTAGCGCGAATTCCGGCAGCAATCAGCAAAGCTAAGAACGTTAAACCCGCAACGATCCAGCCATAATGCAGCGAACGACGCGCTAAATACTTAGCTAATGACATAATTTTTACTCTTCTCCCAAGGTAGAAACAATCGCGCTTCGTAATTCGTAATTTATGAAACGGTTACAAGCCCAGCCCTTTAGACGTGAAAACAGCCTTAAGTAATTACGAATTATTTTGTTAACCTTGATAGGGATTTCCGACTCTATCTACAAAGACTTTATCTGCAAATGGTAATCGTCCAGAATTACCGCGAGGTTCTCCAGCATAGCCAATCGGTACTAAGACTGCGATCGCCAGATCCGGATCTTCTGTACCCCCGATTACTGCCTTGACTTTCTCTTCCTCCCAGCCATTCAGAAAGCAGCTAGACAAACCTAAACTTTCTGCTGCTAGTACTAAATGTGTAGCCGCAATCATGGCATCTTTAATCGCATACTCCCGATTCTTGTCCTGTAGTGCAGCATGAAACTGAGGGATGGCTGTTCTGAAATAGTTTACGGTACTCTCAGTCCATGTCCCATTTTGCAGTGCTTGGTTGTAAATTGGGTTGAGATCTTTCTTCCAGCCAGCAGCATCAGCAGCAAAGACGAAGGTTACAGGTGCTTGAACGATTTGCTGTTGATTCCAAGATGCTGCTGATAGCGCTGCTTTTTGCGCCTCATCTTGTATCAGAATAATGCACCAGTCTTGTAAATTAAAGCTACTAGGTGCTGCTACGGTTAACTCAACCAGTTGCTTGAGTAGTTCAGGGGTGATGGGATCTGGTTTGAAACTTTTAATCGAACGACGCTGGGCGATCGCACTCGGCACATCTAACGGTTTAACTTGAGTTATGGGATTCATTTTATTCTCCTCTTACAGAATAGGTTGGAAAGCTTGAAAACCCGCGAACATGTAAAGCTACAGCCTTTCGGGATGCGCTTCCCCCAGCAGACTTTACGTAAGTGAGGCAAAGTGACATCATTAAGGTCATTTTCGCTTGTTGGCATGGATAAAAAACACCCGTGAAATAGGATGTTGCTTTTCGGATCTGTCATTAGTTGTCTTTATTTCATTATTTCCATAATATCGAATAAGTAAACTATACTACGGTTAACTGGATAATGCAACTATGAGGCTGTATATCCTTCACGAAGAAACTAACGAGAAAGACATTGCCGTTTAAAGTCCAAGGGTTATGGTTGCAACCATTGCTCTTTCTCAGTTGTAACTCATACAATTTGCCCTCACGCATAGCCACTCTCCCTAGTTTTTGAGAGCGGTGTCCGCGCCTAACAGGGTAAGGCTATTATGTATGTGACTCAAACAATAAAATCTATAATTTTCACTCCATGTTTAACGGCGCACTTATAAACCGTTCAGAACACCATTGATAGTGTTCAATAATTCCTTCGCTGTGTAGGGCTTTGACAAAAACGCTTTAACACCACTGCCCATAGCTGTCGCTACCTGCTCGCTTGTGGCTAGTCCGGTGACGGCAATAATCTTGATTTGCGGGTTAATTTTTTGCAACGTGCGGATGGTTATGGTTCCATCCATAATCGGCATCATCATATCCATCAACACCGCACTAATTTCATCTTTGTGCTGGGCATACAGTGAGATCGCCTCAACTCCATCACGGGCACATAAAACTTTGTAGGCGAACGTTTGCAGCAATGTTTTGGCTAACTCACGAATAGGAGCTTCGTCATCTACGACCAAAAGCAACTCGCCATGTCCTTTCGGCAATTCGATATTTTGGGGTGGCGGCATTTCAGTTCCCAGAACTGCTGGCAAATGCACCTTGAATTGGGTGCCTAGTCCTATTTTACTCTCCACATTCACAAAACCGTCGTGGCTAGTGATAATGCCAATCACTGTTGAAAGACCAAGCCCTGTGCCTTTGCCAATCTCTTTGGTTGTGAAAAATGGCTCAAAAATTCGATCTATTATTTCCGGCGGAATCCCAATTCCAGTGTCTGTGACAGTAATAACAATGTAGTAACCAGATTTGGCTTCAATATGCATCCGGGCATAGTTAGCATCGATGAAGAGATTTTCGGCACAGATCCTTAAAGTACCACCATCTGGCATAGCATCACGCGCATTGACGCACAAGTTCATCAGCACCTGATGTAGTTGAGTCGTATCTCCGGAAACAGATCGAAGATCTGGCTCTATATCCGTGTAAACTTCGATTGATTTGGGAAATGTCTGTTTCGCAATCTGCTGAATTTCCGAAAGCAGGTGCTCGACTTGCATTTCAGTGCGCTTGCCTTCAACTCCTCGCGCAAACTCCAGAACTTGTTTGACCAAAGCTGCTCCGCGTTTAGCGTTGGTTTCCTGTATCTTAAGCAACTGTAGAGTTCGCGCTTCGGCATTGGGAAGTTTGATTTGTAAAAGTTGGGCTGCCGTCAGAATTGGCGTCAATATATTATTCAGATCGTGGGCAATGCCGCTTGCTAGGGTACCGATACTTTCCATCCGTTGAGCACGGAGAAACTGCGATTCGAGTTGTTTTTTCTCAGTGATGTCGGTGTCTACAGTGAGTATTGATTTTGGTTGCTCGTCTTCATCGCGCACTAGTGTCCAGTGGCTAGAAACGATAATTTCCCTTCCTGATTTTGTAACTTTATGCAACTCTCCATACCACTCGCCTTCCGCCAATACAGTCTTGAGAGCTTCTAAAGGTTTCAGCGAATCTTTGTCTTTGAACAAAAGCTCGTTAGCTTTTTGAGCAAGAGCCTCTTCTGCTTCCCACCCATAGAGATGCTCAGCACCTTTGTTCCAAAATAAAATTTTGTTTTCTAAATCTCGAACTAAAATAGCATCCGTTGCTACATTAAGTAGGGCGGCTTGTTCGCGGATTTTCTGTTCGGCTTGCTTACGCTCGTTGAGTTTGGTTTGTGCCTGCTCGAAGAGTGTGGATTGCTGGATGGCGATCGCTACCTGTGTTGCCAATGATAAGAGCAAATTGATGTCCAAAGGCTGCCACTGTCGTGGTGATGAACACTGATTAGCCACTAGCAGCCCCCACAACTCTTCCTCAACTATGATCGGGACTACCAAGTTGGCTCTAATCTGAAGCTGAACCAGAAAATTTACGTGACACGTGGATAAGCTAGCTGTGTAAATATCCTCTGTTGCTTGGACTCTACCTTGTTTGTAGAGTTCCCGGCCAAAACTTTGTTCAAAGAACGATTCTTTGATTGTTGTTCCCAAGATAGGCACCCAATCAGGATTTACAGATTCTACTGCTACCACGCCGCTCCAATCCGCATTGAAGCGATAAATGAACACCCGATCTGCCTGAAGAAATTGCCGGACTTCAAACACTGTCGTGTCAAGAATCTCTTTCAGGTTTAAAGACTGGCGGATGCGTTTTGTCATCTCTGTTACCAATCTTTCCCGCTCTGTTTGCTGTCTTAGTGCCTCTTCTACCTGCTTGCATTCAATGGCAGTACGTGCAAGGCTTGCGACATGATACCGTAGATTGAGTTGTGTCATCACTTGATGACCTAAAACCCGCAATGCTTCTATCTGTTTTGGACTGAGTGATCGCGGAATGAGGTCTATCGCACAAAGCGTTCCCAATGCGTGTCCAGTGGGTGTAATTAGGGGAACGCCAGCATAAAACCGGATTTGGGGAGTAGATGTTACCAATGGGTTTGTGGCGAATCGTTCGTCAACTGTTGCATCGTTAACAATTAAAACCTCGGTTTGCAAGATAGCGTGGGCGCAAAACGCGATCTCGCGGGGTGTTTCTCTTACCTGCAAACCCACCTTTGATTTAAACCACTGGCGGTTACTATCAACTAGGCTCACCAAGGCAATAGGAGTTCCACAAATATCTGCGGCTAAACGAGTGATGTCGTCAAAGTCCTCTTCGATTTCAGTGTCGAGAATTTCATAGGAATGTAAAGTTTCGTGCCTTGCCGCTTCATTGTTGGGCAGTGGAGCTTTCATCTTAAACCTCCAGGAGAACCCTACTAGATTAGATTAAGTAGGTTGGCGCAAAAAAACCTTAGTAGATAAACAAATGTCTATCTACTTTGCAGCCGAATGACGACTGTACGGACGGGTTTGATAAGATTGTTCGTTTTTATTCACAAGCTATGAGATTAAACCCAAGGGCACACTAGCTTTGCTGAAAGCGCTTTAATTTAAATAATTTTAACTATAACTATAACTATTGCTACTTTATACATTACTTATATTTTTTTGCTATTTTTGTTACAACTGTACACATCTCTTAAAATTACTTTGCCTTTCGCTGCTCTAAGCCTAAGTGCCAATAAGCTGTCGTCTTTCTCACTTTTTTGAAAAAACAAAGTCATAACGACTACAATAATTTTAGTTAGCTGTGTAGTTCATGCCTAATTGGCTGAACAAAAATTGCAGGGTTTTAGTAAATTGATAGAGGAAGCACCCACTATGGCTGAACACAAAACGTTGACAACCGCTGAAGGCATTCCTGTTGCCGATAACCAGAATTCTTTGACAGCAGGCGATCGCAAATCTGGTAAAAGCTTTAGCTACTACCCAAACTCCTATGCGGCGAGATACAGATGAAAAATGCTCATAAATATGTAGCAATAGGAGAATACCCTAAATGTTTTTTTATGCCTATACAATCCATTCCCCGTATAGAATATCTCAGAGTCAAAAACTATCGAGCGCTGTGTGACTTAGAACTCAAAGGAATTACGCCCCTCACTGTCTTTTTAGGACCTAATAGTAGTGGGAAATCAACTATTTTTGATGTTTTCGCCTTTTTATCAGAATGCTTTACAGTCGGTTTGCGCAAAGCGTGGGACAGACGCGGACGCTTTAGGGAACTGCGGACACGAGGTGCAGATGGACCGATTGTAATTGAATTAAAATATCGTGAAAAGCCAGATTTACCTATCATCACCTATCATCTGGCTATTGAAGAAGGACCAAAAGGACCGCAAGTGGCAGAAGAATGGTTGCAGTGGAGAAGAGGTCAAACTGGCAAACCCTTTAAATTTCTCGACTTTCAAGAAGGTTCAGGAAAAGTCATTACAGGCGAAAAGCCAGACGAACAAGACGAGAGAGTATTTGAACAACTAAACTCCTCTGAATTACTTGCTGTAAGTACTTTAGGACAATTTTCTAAACATCCTCGTGTTAGTGCATTACGCAATTTTATTAGTGGCTGGTATCTTTCCTATTTAAGCGCAGAAAACACCCGCAGTGTTCCAGAAGCAGGACCCCAGGAAAGATTATCACCTACAGGAGATAATTTACCTAATGTCATTCAATATCTCAAAGAACAACATCCTGAACGGTTACAACAAATTCTTAATAATTTATCCGGTCGTGTTCCTCGCTTAGAAAGAGTAGATGCAGAAATGATGCAGGATGGGCGGTTATTGCTGCAAATTAAAGATGCTCCTTTTCAGCAACCCATACTTGCTAAATTCGCTTCAGATGGTACACTCAAAATGTTAGCATATCTCTCTGTATTATATGACCCAGATCCACCGCTACTTATAGGAATTGAAGAACCTGAAAATTACCTACATCCTGGTTTATTGCCAGAATTAGCAGAGGAATGTCGTGCAGCTTCAGCTAATACTCAATTAATGGTAACAACTCATTCACCTTTTTTTGTTAATGCTCTCAAACCAGAAGAGGTTTGGGTACTTTACCGGGATGAGCAAGGTTATACACAAGCTAAACGCACTGCTGATATGCAGGGAATTAGATATTTTATGGAACATGGAGCTACTTTAGGTTCTTTATGGATGGAAGACTATTTTGAAGTCGGTAATCCTCTAATTAACTCTGGTGGACCGAAGAGAAATATACCTGAAAAAAAGTAGGAGTAGACAAACTTGCACATTGAGTTTTTAGTAGAGGAATTATCAATGAAAGAAGCTCTCCGAAATTTACTACCTAAAATTTTAGGAGAAACTATCACTTTTGATATTCACCCTTACCAAGGTAAAAACAATTTACTTTCTAAATTACCTTACCGTTTGAGAGGATATAAATCTTGGCTACCAGACGAACACCGAATTGTAATTTTAGTTGATGAAGATCGGGAAGATTGTAAATTATTAAAGGAAAAATTAGAAACAATCGCTATTGATGCAGGCTTTAGTACTAAAGCATCGGTCGGTATAAAGCAGAAATTTCAAGTTCTCAATAGAATAGCAATTGAAGAACTAGAAGCTTAGTTTTTTGGAGATATACATGCTCTTATCAATGCTTATCCTGGAGTATCACCTAATCTAGAAAATCAGGCAAAATACCGTGACCCAGACGCGATTACAGGTGGTACTTGGGAAGCTTTAGAAAAAGTGCTCCAGAGGGCTGGGCATCATAAAGGAGGTCTAGAAAAGACAAGAGCAGCACGGGAAATATCGCAACATATGAACCCATCCAACAATCGCTCTAAAAGTTTTAAAATATTCTACGATGGCTTATTAAAAATAATGCCATAAGCAATATAGCAGAATTGATCGTCGAAGAAGCTGCCCGTGAATAGTTTAAAAGCTTAGAATGCAATAGCGATCACCTGGTTGAAATTAGGCAGAGCTAAATCCCATTTGTTCTGCTCAAAGTAAAGATTACTCCGATTTTTGTAAGCATCAGCAAACTCTGGATTAAAAGCGCTTGTCATGCGAAAAGATAGGTCAGGATACAATACTGCGTAGGTTTTGGAAATAAAGTAGCCTCAAACCACTCTCAGTATCGTTGTCTATTATGACCAAAAAGTGCAAAACCTACGCAGTATTGCGTCAGGGTGGACTTATTCACCAGAGTTATCCGTCTTTTCTGGTCTTTTTTAAGCTAGGTATATTTCTAAATGATTGACCTCACAACTCCTCCATCGACACGCAATGCTGCACCATTAGTAGCTGAGGAGAGGGGACTACAGACGTAAACTACCATTGCAGCGACTTCCTCAGGAGTCGCAAAACGCTTGATGAGTGAAGTTGGACGCACCGTTTGGAAAAATTCTGTTTCTACTTGCGCGACATCAATATTACCTTCCTTCGCCATTTGTTGAATAAACTCTTCCACACCATCAGATCGCGTTGGGCCTGGTAACACTGAGTTTACAGTTACGCCAGTACCAGCAGTCATCTCGGCTAAACCTCGGGCGATCGCTAGTTGAGCCGTCTTAGTCATCCCATAGTGAATCATTTCTACAGGAATTTGCACTGCTGACTCACTAGAAATAAAAATTATCCGTCCCCAATTATGTTCGATCATGTTTGGGAGATACTGGCGACTCAACCTCACACCACTAAGAACATTGACTTCAAAGATTCTTAGCCAGTCTTCATCAGAAATCTTTGAGAAGATCTTCGGCTCATAAACACCTAAGTTGTTTACCAAAATATCAACTGTCGGAACTTTCTTAAAGAGTTGTTCTGCACCTTCAGAGGTACTTAAGTCCGCAGTGATTCCCGAAATTTTCGCGTGAGGATAGCTTTTTTGGATCTTCTCAACGGCTTGTGTCACTCGCTGTTCGTAACGACCATTGATGATCACTGATGCTCCTTCTTCAGCCAGAGACTGTGCGATTGCCAACCCAATACCTACAGTTGAACCACTCACTAACGCTGACTTATCAGATAACTTTAAATCCATTGCACGTTTCCTTCATGATTAAATAACTAGTACAGAGCGGCGGAAATAAACCACCCATCTGAAATAGTTAAAACCCTTACAAAATAAGGTTCTTTCTTTTTACTTTTTACTTTTTACTTTTGCCTTGTTGTACTAGTGCTTCATGTCATTAAACATGAAGAGTGTGAAAACGCGCTATGGCGCGTCTCTACATAATATTTCGGTTAGTTCGTAATCAAGCCAAACGTCTCTTGAGGATTGGAGTCATGCATATCGTCCCACTGGGAGAAAGACGTGTACCTACCCTCGGAGTCAACTAGGACTTTTTCAAGCCCACGCTGTACCCCCGAAGGGGTGTCAGCGCTGGGTTATTGACAGGCTCGCCCTCTCCGCTATCTTCCCTACCTCCTCCTGTTTACATATACTGTGTTAAAGTCTTAATTAAGGTTGTCTTTGGGACTGCACCCACAACCGTATCTACTTGCCGACCACCCTTAAACACGATCAGTGTGGGAATGCTACGGATTCCGTAACGGCTAGCAACAGTGGGATTTTCATCAGTGTTTAGCTTCACAACTTTCACCTGTCCTTCGTATTCAGTCGCCACTTCATCTACCACAGGAGCTACCATGCGACAGGGACCACACCACGGTGCCCAAAAATCGACCAACACGGGAACTTCACTCTCGAGAACTTCTTGGTTAAATGTGGCTTCTGTCACAGCTGTAATTGATGACATACTCGCCCTCCTCATATAATGTTCTATATTTCGATATAATCGAATAAATAAAATATAACCTATTCTATGAGATAATGCAAGTATGAAATTCCTCTATCACCCAGACCGAAAACATATATCTTTAGCAGGAGTGCTATATGCCATGGGCGATCCTGTAAGGTTAGAGATGGTGCGGCGGCTGGCTACCAAAGGGGAACACTGCTGTGCCGATTTTGATTTTGCGATCGCTAAGTCCACCATGTCAAATCACTTCAAGATTCTGCGAGAGACGGGCGTTATCTCGACTCGTAAGGAAGGAACACTACATATTAATATATTACGGCAAGACGATTTAGATGCGCTATTTCCTGGGTTGCTAGATGCTGTATTGCGATCAGCTCAACCATTGATATGTAAACAAAAAGAACACATAAGCTAGAACACCTTCTCCGAAGCTGAGGGAAAGTGCCCGCTTTTAGCAGGTGGGCTTGGTACTCAAATATAAATGATATTTGATTAAATGAATAGAAATTAAGCACTGTATGAATCAACAGAAATTTCGGGAGAGAGTACTTGGGGATTATGGTGCCAGTACTTTAGAAACAGAAGAGTTACTTGCATACAATCAAAATGTTTTTGGGAGCAGCTGTTTAAAAGTCCCTGTCAAGTTTCCACTCTTCTCGGAAATGCATATTAGTACTTGGGAGGGGTACGCGGCTGAAGCTGAAGTTGTGGGAACCTTTGAGGTGTTAAAACAGAGGCTAGTACAGTTACAGTTTCCCATACTTAAAGGCATCAGCCAAACTGAGGCGTACCGCTGTGCGACTCGTAAGGGTATTCCTGTGAATGGTATGTCCGAGGCGACTGGGTTGATTTTGAAGCAACCTGAAAAACTTCAGTTGATGCTGTATCAAAGCTTAGCAGGAACTATCCCTGTTTTGCTAACCAATAATCGGGACGATTTTGTGTCTCTGATACAAGCGCTGACAATGCGGAATGAACCATTACTACTTCCTGCTTCTATGGGTGCTTGTGCGATCGGTGGTTTCAACAATTGGGATCGGATTTACTCCTATCGGCAACAATGGGAACAAAATGCGGCGAATTGTTCCGAAGCCAGTTGGGCAGAAGAGTTTCAGCGAATTATCCCGCAGAAAACACTTTATCAGGATCGGTTTATTATCTTAAGTGATGGTCCTTATAGTGCTATTCCAGCTAAAGACATTGGGCTTGAAGAAGCAGAGTGGCGGCGTCTATCACTGACAATTCGGCTGGAACATGAATGTACCCATTACTTCACGCATCGTTTGTTTAACTCAATGCGTAACAATGTACTTGATGAACTGATTGCCGATTACAGGGGTATTGTAGCAGCCATAGGACACTATCGAGCTGACTGGTTCTTGCGCTTTATGGGGTTGGAGTCGTTTCCAAGTTACCGAGAAGGAGGCAGGCTGCAAAACTATCGTGGTCAACCACCGCTTTCTGATATCTCTTTTAAAATTATACAAGCATTATTGAAAACCGCCGCAGAAAATTTGGAGCGCTTTGATACCGAATATACAAACGAGCTAAGAAGCCACAATAACCAACCACTAATGTTGATGGCTTTGACTTATTTGACATTAGAAGAATTAGCGTCCCAAGAGGCGCACTTCCTGCTTTTGAAGAGTATAAAACTACTTAGTGAAAGCCATGTATAATACTTAGTAAAAGTTATTTTTAATAC
This sequence comes from uncultured Scytonema sp., assembly GCA_937873135.1. GTDB lineage: Bacteria > Cyanobacteriota > Cyanobacteriia > Cyanobacteriales > Nostocaceae > Rhizonema. Next base: position 21,242 of record CALMVQ010000078.1, read on the forward strand.
TTTTTTTATCTATAACACGTAGTCTACCTCTTATCTTTCTTTGTATGCGAAGCCACTTTTTATTCTGACAAGTGCATAACTTGATTTCATCTACATTTATTTAGGTACAACGATTAATGCATTTGTTCACAAATTCCCAATGTTGCTTGTAATTGCGTTAAAGCATTCTTCTTGCAGTTTTTGAAATTTGTATTTAGTGGTATTTGACATCTATATACTCCCGGTTCGCCCATTTTTTGATGAGTTAGGAAAAACAAGGACAAATAAGTATACACAGCAAGATATTCTCAAGAACACTGAGTAGGTATAAGTTCTGTCTTATGCCTACTAAACCCATAATTATAAACGAACGAGTAGATGATATACCTACACTATCCCCCTTAATTCCGCCTTTTTAGGAGCCTTCTAGGTAGCAATATGGGTATTATAGGTGATCGGGTGCGTTAAACCTGTCAAAGCTGATCACTAAGCTTTATCCACAGGTTTCGCATTGTCTTAGCTTTTAAAGGGTATTCGCCGAGGTATGTGCAAAATGGGACACATTGTAAATAAATGTTGCGAAACTGGCTTGAGCGGATTTACTAAATTCCTAAAAAATGGTAATAAATATTTAATTTTTTGCTTAAGAAAATCAACTTTTCATGCTATTCCGTCCCTCATACTTGCCCAAAAACAATCATTTTAGGGAATGTTTTCATAAGAGAGGATACGCTTAATCCGGTATTGAAACAACATAAAATCAAGGGTTTTCAACTATCTGCGGGTCAAAACTTTACAACGTGTCCTAAATGGTAGGTATCTTGGCGCTCACCCTATAAATTATGCGTCCCAGTTGGAATTTATCTTTTGATTTCTTAATTGAGCTTCTGTGACTGTACAAACTCGATTATCATTGAGTACATCCTTCCATATTCCATTAAATGAGAAGGAAATGTCTGTAATTTTGTCAACAGCAGAAAAGTTTAAAACAATGACAAAATTTTCAAGTTGATTGAACTTAGTGCAAAGTATGTTTCCACATCTAATGTCGTCCAAATCAAGGAGAACCTAATGGTATTAGCTCAACTATTAATACGCAAGAAAACAAAATTTGTCCTATGGCGACCACGTTTTACCGACCCCCAACCCGCATTATTCATCGGGAAACATGTACCCAATTGCAAAGATTTTGAAAATTTTACTACTCACCTTCTTCAGCCATCATCGCAATTTCCTGATTTATGGGAAATTGAGGCAAGCGACTGTGGACTGACTGATGGACAGGTTTATTGCTACTGGTTTAAAGTGTGTAATGGGAATGAACCGCCGCCAAGAACTGAGCAAGTTCTTTACGTCACCGATCCCTTAGCTTATTCTATTGACCGCAATATCAGTGCTCCAGTTCCCAGTGAAGCTAATGGGATTCTATCCCAACCTGCCAGTCTAATTTTATATAAGGGCGGTGAATTACTTCCTACTGATTATACAGGTCTATCAGTTAATCTAGAAAGTAATGCCTATTTAGCTAATCTGAAACCCAATAATTCAACCGTAATTTATGAATTGCCTACGCGGTGGGTAAAAAAAGGCTCCGACATAAATTACATAGGTAAAACGGTTGGTGTAGGATCTTTTAAAGATTGTCTTGCTCTACTAGATAAATCGATAACAGCTCCTAGTTTCCCTGATCTCGATGAAATTAATGAAAAAAGTGCCCATTTGCTTGAATTAGGAGCGAATGTTTTAGAACTACTCCCGCCCGAAGATAGTTCTCAAGTGCGTGAATGGGGCTACGGAACTGCTAATTACTTTGCCCCTGATTTCGATTTAGGAAGACCTGATAATGAAGATCAATCTACAGCCGTAAATGATCTAAGCACTCTTATTCAAAAATGTCACAGGAATGGCATACGTTTTTACTTAGATGCTGTTATGGCTTTCAGTTTCGACAATCCACAGTTTTATGTTAACTTTCCAGATTTCTTTACAAATGTTACAGTATTCGGCGGCAAGCACCCATGCTATGAATTACCACCTCCGAGCAAGCCTCCTCAGATATAAGTAGTGACGCAAAATTAATTATATATTTTTCTCCATAATTACGAAATATTTC
>CALMVQ010000079.1:0-13112 GCA_937873135.1 uncultured Scytonema sp.
TGACATAACGAGTCATAAAAAAGATGTTGTACTTAATTTAGTATCACATCTCCTCCATCCTTGACAGGTTAAGGTAATTGCACGTTTGTCAAGAGGGTGCGGGAAAAGGGGATAAATCCAGCTTAGAGACTGGATTTCGGAGAGATTTAACCACACCTAAGTCTTGGTTTTCTTTTGCAGCGAAATATTGAACTTTCTTCATCAGCTTGACCTTTTTCTTGCGCTACGCTGAAATGGTACAAACCGCGATAAATCATCTCCAAAGAAATGCGGTCAAATGGTAAAGATAATTCATCAGCAACGGCATCTCCCAAATCAACCAAAACTGCATAAAATAACCAAGTAGCCCACACCTGTAATTTGACACCATTGATAGAACCAGTCCACAAATAAGACAGTCCCAACAAACGTTTCACTACATAAAAAGCCTCTTCGATTCTCCATCTTCGTCGATATAAATCTGCCACAACATAGGGAGGTAATATATGTGGGTCGAGGACAGAAGTAATATAAGAATAGCTAGTTTTCCTAACTTTTATTTCAATTAAACGTAAAGTAAGGACTGGTGCGCCACCTCGACCAGTACCAAGCTGAATCAATCGGTCTTTAACAGAATGATCGTAGCTGAAAATCTTTAAATACTTAATAGATGCTTTAGCTTTTAAACGAGTAATAAAATTAACATCTTGATTAATCAACTGTTGTAAAAAGAGAAAATGGTAGAAACCTCTATCTAGCAAAACTAGAGTTTTAGCAGTTAATAAGTTCAGTAAATCTGCTTCAAAATTAGTCTCTGATGCAGCCGGATTAGTATGAAACCAAACTTCGATAGGTAACCGGGTAACCAAATCAATAACTGTACAAATCTTTCCTGCTAATTGACCTTTTTTCACATCTTCCAGGCTTTTTAGCTTCCGAAATAAAGCTTCTAGACTTGACCCATCAGCTATCCAAACTCGTTCAAAATTACACAGTGCGAACTTAACACTCTCTGGTAGAGGTCGTCTGAGTCTTTGCTGCCAATTAAATTGTAACTGAGGTAGTAGATTTTTAAACACCCTTTCAAACAATTCTGCGGGAAATACTAAAAATCTTTCGGAAAGAGACTGTTGGGCAACTTTAGTAACACGACACCATAATAAACCTTCTCTTGCTAACAGACGATTTAACTCTTGAACGCCTGGAACTTGCCGCCACAACAGCGTTAAAACTGCTGCTACCATAAACGATAAATTTAGAATTCTATTTCGTAATCCTAACTGCTTATAGTATTTTTGTTGAGCAAAAATTGCCGGAGTTAATAAAGCTTCTAAATGATTAGCGGTAAGCGTAGCCATGCCGTCAGGCTTATCGCTTCATTATCTATTGTAGGAGTATTATGCCGTTGTGCGTGGTCGGAATTTTGTCTCGGTCGCTTAGGCATGGTGGTAAACTAAACTAAACTTTTCATTACCTCGTTTCATAATTAAATTTACCGTTGGGAGTGAGCTAACAAATACTTTTTACAATTTACAATCAAGGGGATCTGGGAATTCAGACGCGGCAACCTCTGCCAAGAGCGATCACTCTGAAAAGCAACACCTACAAATGAATTCCAGAGCAGGGGTTGAACGACGGCTGAAAGCGAAGCGTTTCCCAGATGCCCGCCAATACTCCACGAGTAATGTGTAAAATATTACATTTCTGCTGTCTTCATCGATTTTTCTGTTTCTGCCTTCACCTCGATTTTTTTATTCGATTCCAGGCGCTTACTGAAATGCCTTAACAATCGTGGTAATACTATGCTCATCTTGAAACTGTTAATCTTTTATACCTAAAAATCTCAGTTGCCTCCTCTTGGGCAATCCTTAACCGAACTTTTATGCAGCTTGTTGGCGCTTCAACTCTTGTATCAATGCCTGACACTGTTTACTAGCTTCTGTAGCTTGTCTCATTAAATCAAGCTTGCGCTTACGATTTTCCTTTGATTCAAGTGGTATAGCTCTCGCTTGAGTACTTAATGTGGCTGCTAGATGGCTGTATTCTTTGATTTTGGCTTTTAGTTCGTCCATCTCTTAACCCTCCAACTCTGAGATTACAACTGCTAAATTTTCCATCTGTTCATAAAGTATATTCGCTCCTTCAGGTATTGTCGGTTGAGGAATTGGAGGCATTGGGTGAGGCATTGTTGGATTTTACCTCTGTTGCCGATTTAACTAGCTGGTTGGAAGAACAATAATTTTTCTGTCTCAGTCTTCAAGATGCATGTAAAGAAAGATGTCATATCATGTTCGGTTAATTGTTAATGGTTGATTGTTAATTGTTAATTGCAATCAACTATTAACAATCAACAATTAACCGAACATAAGGATAGCTTTTCTTCTAACGGACGAATAATCGGAGGTGTTGGTGGTTTTAGTTGGAAGATAGCGGAAAGTGCTTTTTCTAAAGTTTCTGCCATCACAATACGATTTTCATAGGCAACAATGACTCTAGCTAAGGTTGGCAAACTATTTTTTTCCGCTTCCAAGTACAATGGTTCGACGTAGAGAAGCGATCGCTCTATGGGAATCACCAAAAGATTTCCTTGAAGAACCCGCGAACCTTGGCGATTCCATAGAGACATCTGCTGGGAAATGACGGGATCTTGATTGATTAATGCTTCGATTTGTTCGGTTCCGTAGACTAACTGCTGTTTGGGAAAATCGTACAGTAACAACTTACCGTATTCTTGCCCATCGGAACGCGCTGCCAACCAAGCAATTAAGTTTGGGCGTTGGGTTGGCGTAAAAGGCAGCAGCAAAACAAACTCTTCTGTCTGAGCGGTGGGCAACTTCATAATCAGGTAGTAAGGTTCTACTGGGCGCACATCCCTGCCATAAATTTCTGTGGGTATCTGCCACAAGTCTTCCCGGTTGTAAAATACTTGCGGATCTTTCATGTGATATGTCAGCAAGCGTTCGGATTGAATGCGGAAAAAGTCTACTGGATACCGGATATGACTGCGGAGAGTCACTGGCATCGCGTCTAGGGGTTTGAATAAATTGGGGAAGATCGCTTTGAAAGTGGAGATAATTGGATCTTGGGGATCGGCAACGTAGAAATTAACTCTGCCATTGTAGGCATCAATGACGACTTTGACTGAGTTGCGAATGTAATTGAATTGGTTTTTTCCCGGATCGGAATAGGGATAGCGATCGCTAGTCGTATAAGCGTCGAGTATCCAGTAAAGATAAGTCTTTTCGCCTTTGAGGTTGTCTCCTCCCGCATCCGCAGCCACCAAATAGGGATCGCTGTCGTAGCGTAAAAAAGGAGCAACAGCCTGCACCCGTTCCCGAATATCTCGCCGAAAAAGCAATTTAGTGCGTGGTGTAAAATCTTGAGTTAGCAGCATCTGCCAATCATTGAGATACTGAGCAAACAGCAAGCGCTGCCATAAAGCACCAATAGCAAGTCCACCACGTCCATCGTAAACTTTATATACGTTATCGTTACCGCTGGGGTAATCCAACTCTTGAGTTTTTGTCTCAGTCATGACATAAGTGTCAGTATTTTCACCATAATAAATGCGCGGTTGACCAATGGGAATAGTCGCCCGCACTGCTGGTGTCGATATCTGCAATGAAGCGTCGTCACCCGTACCTTCCACTGCAATATCTTTAACGTAGTAATAAGGTAATCCACCTGGAGCAACAATATTCACTGGACTAAGGGTAAAGCCATAGCCGTGAGTATAAATCAGATGTTTATTTACCCAGGTTTTAGCTGCTTGGGGGAGGGTGCTATAGTTGAGTTCTCTTGCGGCAATAATCGTTTGTTGTTTTTTACTTTCCTTCTCCCCTTCTGCTTTCAAGTTGTAGCGGTCTATATCAGCATCGGGAAACTTATAATAAGGTCGGATTTGTTGCAGTTGGCGATTGGTTTCTAAGAGGGGATTTTTATCCCAAACACGAATATTGCGAATTGTCAAGTCATTTTCTTGTAATTGTAAAGCATCAAGCTCACCTTGTGGAGCGAAGGTTTGCGCCTCGATCTGATTTAAGTTAAATGCTTGTCGCGTCAGGGCAATAGTACGCTCAATGTAGAGGCGTTCCCGAGTTAGCTCGTTTGGTTGTACAATAAAGCGTTGTACTGCTGTCGGCAAGATGTTCCCGGAAACCGCAGCTACTATCAAGAACAATCCGAGTACATAAATGAGATGGAGTGGGTAGGGAAGTGGTTGAAAGCTTGCTTTAAGTGTGGACACAACAATCATTCTCCCAAGCAAGTAAACTGCGATCGCCACGGCTAAAAGACTCAGCCCAGTATAAATTGGCAACTGTACGTGAACAGCAGTGTAGCTAGCGCCGTAATTCACAGCCAAAGTGGAATACAAAAGTTGATAGCGCAGCAACCAACAGTGCAAAGCGATCGCCAACATCAGTAAGCTTCCCAAACCACTTAAGTGCAGTCGCTGCGCCTGAGAAAATCCCGGAAACCTTCCCTCACTGAGACTGTTTGCCGAACGCAGATAAATGAATCCCACGGCGACAAGGTTGTATAGACACAATCCCAGAAACCAAAAATCCAACAGTTCCCAAAATGGCAGGGAGAAGACATAAAAGCCAATATCCCGGTTGAAGAGTGGCTCGCTGTGCTGAAAACTGGTGGGATGGAAATACTGTAAAACTTGCTCCCAGTGTACCGACAGCAGAAAACCCAAAAGCACACTTATCAGCAGTGCGAGCGCCCTTAACCAAAACTGATAATTGATTATTATCACCAGACTCAATCCCAACGACAATCCCAACTGCACAATAGAAATGGAAAGCAGCTGTAACTGAAAAGGCAGTCGTAAAGATACGCTCGGCAGTGTGATGTTCGGATACCAAAAGTTTAAAGCTGTCTGAGCATAATAAGTCGGTACCAATCCCGCCAGCAGACTTAATCCCAACAAGACTGGTAGTAAAAAACGCAAGGAGAGCAGAGACGCTCCTTGGCGCGTCTGAGTGAATGACGATCCCGACAGAGGCGAGGTTATCTGGATAGAATGCTGTAGGCGAGAAGCTATAGCTAAATTGCCCAATAAAAAACTAGCTGAGGTGAAGAAGGCGATCGCCCACAAACCCAGTTGCGTTTCCAAACGCAATAGAAATTCCGGTAAATATCCAACTTCACTAAACCATAGGACTTCTGCTGCTAGGTGCGAGGCTAAATCAAACAACAGCCACAACCCAAACAGCAGGACAATGAATCTGTAAAATTTTTTGAAAGACTTATTAACCATAGCTGTATCAGCGCGATCTCAGATGGGTAGGACTTTTCGTTCTCCGACTTGAACCTCATACCAAGTTTCCTTGATTTATAGTACATAAGTCATAGTACAGAAGTCATAGAGACTTACTATTTTAGAGGCTAAAGGCCATACTACAAAATCTCCAAATTGTCTCATTAGATAGATTCAGACACGAAACGGATCGTTCAAAATAAACACATTAACATTATTAATTCAACTCAAGCTTTGAACGCTTAATAAAGCGATATTACAGAGCTTTTGATACTTCAACCTCATACAATTGACTATGAAAAGCTATCTGAAATCTCGACTTCTTAGGCATGTTGTTGCCTCTATAATATTAATGAGTTCGGTAACAGCCTACAGTTCATTAGCTGCACAGGGTAAACCCACACAAAAAGTTGCTTACGGAGATAATTACGGTCAGTTAAGCAACCAAGACAAATTACGCACCTACTATCTTTACACCCCAAAATCTTATAATCCACAGAGTCCTACGCCGTTGGTTGTAGCATTTCATGGTGATAATGGAAGTGGTCATTCAATGAGTGATGTTTCTCGCTTCAATGAATTGGCAGATCAAAAAGGATTTATCGTCGTTTATCCAGATGGTATAGATCATACATGGAACACGGGAGGGAATTCTCAAACATCTGTGAATGATGTTTCATTTGTCAGTGCATTAATTGATCGCATTCAACAAACTAGAAATATTGACAGCCAGAAAATCTATGCCACAGGTTTTTCTAGAGGGGCAATACTGGCTCAAACTCTAGCTTGTCAGATGCCTAATAAAATCGCTGCTTTCGCATCAGTTGCCGGATCGCTTCCAGTTCAACTCCAATCAAGTTGCCAACCTCAGACTCCTGTATCAATGCTAATGATTAATGGTACAAACGATCAAGAAGTTCATTATCAGGGGGATAACAAAAGTCAACCAGACGCGCTGGCTTCTATCCCAGAGACAGTCAACTTTTGGCGATCGCACGACGAGTGTACTTCACCTGCTCAAAACTCACAACTTCCTAATTCTAATTCCGGCAATCTATCTGTAAAAACTTCTCAATATTCTGGTTGTAGTCGCGGATCAGAGGTTTTGGAAGCATCTGTCGTAGACGGTGGGCATTTCTGGCCTGGCGGTGCTTCTGATGATAAGAATTTAAAAGAGGTTAATGCTCAACTTGGTTTTAACGCCACTCAGACGATTTGGGACTTTTTTCAACGCCACACTCTGTCCTAATACTGCGTAGGTTTTCCCCAGAAGATCCCCCCAACCCCCCTAATAAAGCTCGGGAACAGATTCAGAGTACGAAAACGGGATTGCGATGCTGACAGATAAGCAGACATTAACTATTCCTTTGCTGAAAATTAATATTTAAATGGTTAAGTTAATCTTGGCAAAGCAACAGTTGACACTTTGGAACGGGCAGGAAAAATAGGCAGTTTTTGTGTTCCGGATTACAGTATAGCTGTCCCCTTTTAGCAAAGTAGCGAAATGACACTTAATTGCAAAATAATACGGGGATTGGTTGAGGCTAGCCGGCGTTTGTCATATCTTCCTGAAGTCACCTGTTCAAAGGTCGGCATTCACCTATGAGTGAGGGGCATTCTAGATGGTAGATTACAATTTTGAGCGGTTTCTGTACAGTCAAATCAAGCGACGTAACTTAATTATTGGAGCTGGGGCGTTAACTGGACTAGCGATCGCCAGCCAATTTTCCAATCTTAGAGCACTTGCCCAAGTTAAATTTTCCAACTATCCTTTTACACTCGGTGTAGCGTCGGGTGAACCCGATCCAACCAGCGTAGTCATCTGGACTCGTCTGGCTCCGGAACCCTTAAATGGCGGTGGGATGCCACCAGTCAATGTGCCAATTCAATGGCAAGTAGCAACCGATGCCAACATGAAAAATGTTGTAGCAAAAGGCACAGAAATTGCCATTCCAGAACTGGCTCACTCAGTGCGAGTTGAGGTTAATGGGCTTCAACCCCAGCGGTGGTACTGGTATCAATTCATTTCAGGTACTGAAGCTAGCCCGATAGGTCGCACTCGTACAGCTCCTCGACGAGAGAGCAACATAAGTAAACTTGCCTTTGCACTTGCCTCGTGCCAGCACTACGAGCAAGGGTATTTCACAGCATACAAATACATGGCTCAGGAAGATTTAGATCTAGTGGTGCATGTAGGTGACTATATATATGAGGGAGGAATCGGAGCAAATACCGTCAGACAACATAATAGTTCTGAGATTATGACTTTGGATGATTATCGCAATCGTCATGCCCTCTACAAAACCGATCTCAATCTACAAGCAGCTCATGCAGCATTTCCCTGGATTGTCACTTGGGATGACCACGAGGTAGAAAACAACTACGCTAACGACATCTCGGAAATTGATAACGAACCAGATCAAGACCCCCAAGTCTTCCGACAGCGGCGGGCGGGTGCATATCAAGCTTACTACGAACATATGCCGCTACGACCCTTCTCGCGACCAAGCGGACCTGACATGCAACTTTTCCGTCGGCTTTCCTTCGGTAAACTGGCTACCTTCCACGTGCTTGATACTCGCCAGTACCGCACGGATCAGCCTTGTGGAGATGGAACTAAAGAACGTTGCCCAGACAATTTCAATCCAGAGGCAACGATTACTGGCAAGCGTCAAGAAGATTGGCTTTACCGTGGTTTAGACAACTCTTCGGCTGAATGGAACATAATTGCTCAGCAGGTTATAGTTGCTCAGCGAGACACGACACCTGGGGAAGGCGCAACTTTCAGCATGGATAAGTGGGATGGGTATTTGGCATCACGCGATCGCCTGGTGCGTTTTTTTGAACAGCGCAAGCCATCGAATCCAGTCGTCTTGTCAGGCGATCTGCATAATAACTGGGCAGCGGATCTCAAAGCTGACTTTAATAAACCAGAATCTGCTACAGTCGGCAGTGAATTCGTTTGTACCTCAATTACCACTGGTGGAGATGGGGCAGACACAAACCCTACAGTTCAAGCCTACCTTCCAGATAACCCACACATCAAGTTCTTTAACAATCAACGTGGGTATGTCCGGTGCGTGCTGACTCCCACAAACTGGCAGTCAGACTTTCAAGTTATGTCAAACGTGACAACCCAGTCTGGCACTATCAGTACCCGTGCTTCATTTGTCGTTGAAAACGGTCGTCCGGGAGTACAGCAAATCTAATTGAGTTGACACTCTCCATACCTGTTGAAATCTTTGGTAGGGGCGAGGAAAGCTATTCGCCCTTACATCATGTTCGTTTAAATACTTAAAATATGTGTTAATTGTTAATTGTTAATTGCAATTAACAATTAACATTTTTATTAAGTAATTATCCGAACACGATATGACATCATTGTCCGTACATTTTCAGCTAGCGGGACTTAATAATTGTTCAGAACTTCAGAGATGTCTTGAACCACTTTGTCACTAGTGAAGTAGCTACCATGAGCTTCACCGCCGTGCAGTAGCGCTAAAAGGGGCTGATCAGTCAAAAATCCAGGCAATTCTAGTTCGTGCGTGCTATAATCTTTAAAATCTAAGTATTTTTTCTGGTTGTCCACTATGTTGCTCATCACGTCTTCAAGTGGATATGCGATCGGATCGCCAGGATGAATGTAATTTCGCCAAGGTAGCTTCAAGCCATTTCGTCTTGCGTGCAGAGACTCCAGTAGCTTCTGCATTTGGGGTGTAATGTCGTGAGTGCTTGGCGAATTGGGACTACTTGGGATGAGATTAATCAGAGAAAAGATTGCAACAGGTGAACCCATAGTGTGAATACTCTCAATTTGGACGCCCTGATACGGATTAGGATCTTTTCCCGACAAGCCGTAGATCTGATCGCGAATTGCCATAACATCATCATGACCAGGTACGTTTGGATCGTCCCAGCGACCAGCAAACAGTAGATCAAATAGGATCACAGTTCCCCAACTGTGTGTCACTAAGTGCAGGCGATCATCTGACTGAGTATTCTTTGATCGATCTAACCCATCTAAAGTCTGTTTCTTAAGCTCCTGAACAACCTGAGAGCCTACCTGACGGCTAATGTAGAGTGCAGCATCTCCCGCAAACTGGAGAAGTTGCTGTTCGCGAAATGTCTTAAACCACATATCTTTCCACAAGGGTGATCCTTTGAGTTGTTCGAGGAGATAATCCTCTGCATTTTTATTAACATCACCCCAGTAGAGAGCGATCTTTTTGAGGTTTCGTTTGTGATTGGAGGCACTTTTTTGGAGGCGTTGGAAAAGTTGATCAGCGTAATGAGGATCTTCACGGCGATCACGGGTATTAACACCGTGTATGAACAGGATATAGTCAGTAGCCATTGCAGCTCCTTTTTATAACGTTTTCAAGTATTCGATTAATGCTTTTTTGTCATCACCAGACAAATCAGTTCCATAAATATGTCCCTGATTTGAATTGGCAGTAACGGTCGTATCGTATTTAAAACCTACACGCTCAGCTTCAAAACCATTAGAAACAAAGCCTACTTTTTTCGGGTCGTAGACATCGTATCCCCGGTAGAAAACTTTGGGACGATTCTCTGGTTTTTCTAATAACTCTTGTAGCGATGGCACGGAACCGTTATGTAGATATGGCGCTCTTAACCAAAGTCCATCAAGAGACACAGATAAATAGCCATTTGTCTTACGCAGGTTATTGAAGTCCCAAGAGTAGCCTTCAGCAAAGTTGTTGTAAGCATCTGCAGCTTGTTGCGTCCACATATCTAAGCGGTGCCGATCAGTTCCCACCTCTTCCACAGGAATCACTGTTCCAGTCCTTTCGCCACCAAAAGCGTGACAAGATGCACAGGTATTGGCAAAAATTTGACTTCCTCTTTCTGTGAATTTCTCATCGACAGTAAAGGGATATTTGGGAGGCGATAGTTGTGTAATAAACTCTTCTACCCGCTGCAAATCAGCTACAGGAAGTGACTTTTTAGTCGCACCGTCACCAATTGCGCCAGTGTTAACAGTTTCCGTCAACGAAGTTTCTAACCCATCCCAATGCAGTGCAAAATTTTTGTGCATTTTTTGATTCCAAATTGGCATCATATCGGAGTTGCCGATAGTATCATCTTTGGGCAATTTTAAGGTATTGAATTTCACAGGATTAAATGGATCGATGCGACCAGAACCCCAGTTGGGACGAGAATCCATCCAAGCAAAGTCTTCTTTTTGTTGTAGCAGTGCTTTCTTAGTTTGAGGAATGATGAGATAGCGGTAAAGCAGTTTCTCTAACCAGGACAACTCATGATTATATTTAATTTCGTCAAGGATATAATCTGCTGTAAATCTGGAGTCACTGGCAGCATCACCTAAAAAGCGAGTATAGCCTTGAGCGTCAAATTTATTGGAAGGCCCTGCAGGAATAATTGTCGGTTTATCTTTCTCACTTTTTCTATAGGTAGCAGTATGGCAAGCAGCACAAGTGATGCCAACGCGCGGAAAGCCAATTGTTTTTTTAGTAAAGCCAACTGGCGTTTCTTTACCTTCCTCCCATGTTATTCCCAGAGAAGTATAGCCACCCGCTCTCGGTAGTTTGTCAGGAAAGATACGCGGCAACACTAGCCAAATCCAATAAGGTACACCTTGCGCCTGTTCTGTGCCGATTGAACCGTATTTAAAGTGTTCTTCCGCTGACTCGTAATATGTGGGAACTTCTCGGAAAAGGTTGTACCATCCAACATACACAACCCCTCCAACTAAAAGCAGAACAATGAGAACAACACTTGTGATAATTCTGCTTAATTTATCTTTGAATATGTTCATCGCATTCTCTTGCTCCTTAGCAATGGTATGACTTAGATCAATTGCTTTACGGTTTCCGCAGTAATTGAGTGTTGATTTCGCATGAAAAGAATCAGAAGAATTACCTCAATTAATCCGAAGGACAAGTCTACAAAAGCAATAGAAAGGAATCCTTTATCTTGACCGAAGAAAAACACCGCGCTCAGGAAAAATGTTGCCCCAAAAGTTCGGGAAGGAAATATTGAAATCCAGGCGGTTGCTATGTATCGCTCTGGGTCGATGGCAGCAGGAATATAAAAAACACTGATGATAAATAACAGCAGTCCACTAGCCTGAACCCAGATGATAGGGAAAGGTATGTGCATCCCCAGCAAGGAGAGAAATTTCTCTGGAAAGAAGCAACATGGAATCACAAAAAACATATTAACGATAATACCGAGCCAAGTCACCCGACTAAACAATTGAGCGTAAGTGTTCATGCATTTTACCTCCGTGATAAATTTCAAAGCTTTTTCATGTACTCGATCAGAGCATCTTTGTCTTCAGCGGAAAGTTCAGTTCCGTATAAGTGACCGCTGTTATTATTTCCAGGTAGTGTGGTGTCGAAGTTAAAGTATTTCTTGTCGTTTTCGTGAGAAACATTGGAGACAAAACCCACTTTTTCTTTGTCGAAAACGTCATAACCCCGATAAAATTCTTTTGGTCTTTTCTGTGCAACTTCGAGTAAATCTCGTAGAGTTGGTACTGAGCCATTGTGCAGATAAGGTGCGCGTAACCAAATGCCATCTAGTGGTACGTTGGCATAGCCATTCGTCTTGCGGAAATGTGAGAAACGCCAAGGATAACTTGCATAAAGGGTATTTTGGTTAGACAGCAATTCATAGGTGTAGGAGTCGAGGCGATAGGGATCTGTACCAATTTCTTGTATTGGCACGACTTTTCCTATTTGTGAGCCATGAAAAGCGTGGCAACTAGCACAATTATTTTGAAAAAGCTGCTCTCCCTTCACAGCTTTAGTTTTGTTAACCTCGTAGGGATAGACTGGTGCTGGTAGTTCCCAAAGCCAATCTGCAACTCGTTGAATTCTCGGTAAATCGATGCTTGTTTGTGTGACGCCAGCACCTAATGCCGCACTCTTATTCCGTTCATCAACTGACGTGTTATCACCATCCCAGTGCAACTGCAATCCCTCACGGGCTTTTTGATTCCAGACTGAGGGAAAATCAGCAGTGCCAATCAGTTCATCCTCCCGCAACTTATCTATCGGGAAATGAAATTGCAGCGCTTTGTAAGGATTAAAAGTATCTACCCTTCCAGGACCCCAATCAGGATTATTATTGAGGAATGAAAGTCGGCTACCTTGATTAATCAGGGCGTCTCTGGTTTGGGGTATTGCTAAGAAATGATAAATTAATTTTTGGATCGGGTTAAGACCACCACTTATCTTTTCAATTTCTGGTAGCATCCGGTTAGCAGTAAATCGCTCATCCGTAGCTACTGCTGATAGGAAATTGATGTATCCCTCTAGGTTAAGCACGTTAGCAGGCATTGTTGTGATCACTTCACGTTTGCTGTTTGGTGATGAGCGCAGTGTACCTGTATGACAAACAGCACAATTCAAACCAACGCGATCAATAAATACTCGGCGCTGGGAAAAACCAATTGGCAAATCTTTCCCCTGCTCTTTAATAAATCCCAGTGAGGTATAACCTTTACCAGGTAATTTATCCGGAAAAACTTCTGGCAGAACTTTCCAGATCCAGTAGGGAATACCATTTACAGGTTCGCTACCAATTGAACCATACTTAAAGTGGTCATCAATATTAGCATAATCAACCGGAGAGTTCGATAAAACAGGCCAAAGGAAAAATATAGCTACTGCAACAACTCCCACAATCACAACCCAAATACGCTTGAAAACTGCTTTCAGTGGATTTGGGCGTAGGGTTTGGCTTGTTTGTTCAGTCATATGGATGTGACTTAATTATGTTGTCGAGATTATTCGATGAAACCCAAAGGCAGGCTGTAAGGGCGGGTTTGACAAGATTGTTCGTTTCTCGTTTTAAATTGTGAGATGAAACCCGCCCC
>CALMVQ010000079.1:13212-45031 GCA_937873135.1 uncultured Scytonema sp.
GGGTTTGACAAGATTGTTCGTTTCTCGTTTTAAATTGTGAGATGAAACCCGCCCCTACCCAAGTGGCATGAAAGCCTTAGATGATTCTTGCTGCTCGAAGTGAGTCGGATGAAACACTGACATGACTTCAATCATCATCTCTTCGTAGTCGTTATCGAAGCGCGATAGTTCGTAGCAACCGAGGGGATTTTCTATGACATTGAGCAGACACTTGTTGCAATAAGTACAGGGTTTATCTGCGATGTCTTTTCCTTTAGCGAAATCGTGAACTAAGTCGTTGTTAGCAATCAAAGGACGAGCAATTGTCACTGCATCGCAATACATGTCGTTAATTGCCTTACGAATGTAAGAAGCCTGTTGAAAACCACCAGTGCATAAAACAGGGATATTGACGTGCTTTTTGATTTCAGCAGCTAACCTCAGATTTCTTCCTTGATTAGCCTCCAAAAGCTTTCTTATTTGTTTGTCTTTCACCTCATCTGCCTTCAGCGGCTGAGGTGGCAAACTCTTTTTCACTCTATTCCACAATAAAGCGAAAATTGGTCTTAATAGCCAGTATCGAAACAATAGATAGTTACGGATTGTGTAGATGCCACTAGATAGCATTGTGTCATAAGTCTTCCTGATAATCTCAAACGGAAAATCACCGATGGGATTGAGTGGGTGAGGAAACAAGCTCCCAGTTGACACATGCACTGCATCGGCACCAGCTTCTTGTGCCCACTGACAAACCTGAATCGAGTCTGCAAGGGTATTCCCTGGTTTCTCCCAAAAAGTTACGGCGTTGTTATAGTCGATCGCACTGATTTTAAATTGCAAGTGAAAATCATTTCCCACTTCCTTGCGGATTGCCCTGATGACATCTAGCAAAAATCGCGCTCGATTCTCTAAAGAGCCGCCATATTCGTCTTGGCGATCATTAATACCTGAACTAATAAATTGTGTAAATAAATACCCGTTTCCGCTGTGTAATTCAACACCATCTAGTCCCGCTTCACGAGCACGTCTTGCACCATCAGCAAAGTCTTGAATCGTGTCTTTAATTTCCGCAAGCGTCATTGCTTGACATCGAAATCCGTGAAATGGCTCAGTCTTGCTTGTGGAACTTAAAGCTTTCAAGTTCTGGTTTTCCACACCACCAATATCTTGTTGACGCCCAGAATGACTCAGTTGCAAAATAAATTTACAGTCATATTCATGGACTTTTTCGCCAACTTTGCGCCAAAAAGGAATACGCTCATCGCAGTCAATCGTGGCGTAATTAGGCATAATTCGCCCCCGAATAGCGACTGGTACAAAGGAAGTAATGATTGCCCCTACACCACCACGGGCAAATTTTTCTTCCCAGTTGATACGTGCCTGGGTACCTGAACCATCGTAGTTATCCCAACGTCCGGAGATACTAGAGCGAAAAATCCGATTTTTGACAGTGAGATTACGAAATTTCAGTGGTTCAAAGATCGTGTCTTTTTCCATTTTTCATTCTCTTTGATTTTTTAGATTCTCTGATAGCATCAGACATCAGAATGCATAAATTGATGGCTTTCTTATGTAAAAGTTTACCAAAGCCATGATAAATGCAAGATTTATCAAATGCACTCTTTAAATCTCAGCTATTGTTAAATAACTTGGTAGACACAAATACACCAAGATGTTTTACATCATAATTTTTGACCTTTTTGACTTGAAAATAGGAGAATTGAGAGAATATTAAATTATTGCTCTGCTTTCAGTGACTAATTAGGGTATTTGCCTCCAAGAAGTGTTCACTAAATAAGTAGATGCCAGGGTTTTGAACTTATGCAGTTCTCCTACAATTTTCCTATACTCAGATTTTGTAAATATCCGTATCTACCTATTTTTAGTTTAAAAAAAAACAGAAATATTACATAATTTTTCTTAGTTTATCTTCAAAAAACAAGTACTTTAGGTTTTTTATTGAGAATTTGAATAATATAAATTTTACTTATTGCTATTCAGGATAGCCACCATTTGCTTTGAGGCTATAACCAGCAACTGCATAAGTTCATTCAGAATACATCTATTACCTATTAAAGCGCTGAGGCAATCTGCCTTTCACGAATTGTGTCTATTAATTAGTGAGCCTCCTATGGTAAGCACGCAGTGAGTTACAGACGATTTGAGCGGATGATTTAGCATTGTTTCCTCTTTCTTTAGGGGCTTGATAGTACCTCAAACCCTATTAACTTCGTACTCCTACTGAACGCTTATCTCCTATGTCAAACGAGTGGCCTCGAGAGAGGAATTATTAAAAAAATGAAAGTTTTTAGCGCTTCATTCAAAGCGCTCAGATAAATCTATCTCAATTGAATTGTCAAGTTTTGTTAAATTTCTGTGGAGTAAATATGTTTATATTTCCGGAAAATTCATCAATTCTACCTAAGAGGATGAAATTTTAGGCAAAATTCATCAATAACCATCGCATACCAAGTAAAAATAGCAAATTGTCTCTACTATACTATTGTCATCAAAAGTTAACAAAAATTAAATAAAAAATCTTGAGGAATCTACAAAAAAATGGAAAATCCACAATTTCATCCAGTAAGTTTGTCTAGAATGAATATGCATCAATTTACAAAAATCTCATCAAACAATTCCGAAAAGTTGTGAATTGATGTTGATGAATTGGTGGCTCACTGCAAAAGTGAGACACACATAGCAAGGTTTTCGTGTTGCAACATTAGAATTTTATGAACAAGACACGTCTAATTTGTACAGGCTGTCTGATGCTCTTTGCCGTGATTCTATGTATCGCCTGGGGCTTTACACCTACAGTTTTGGCTAGCGAGTATAGTGAATCTGTACCTGTGAAGAGCGAATACAGTAAAACGCCTGCATCTGAAAATGCTGAGAACTGTGACGGTATTGGATATTTGCCACCCAACCCAAATTTGAGGGAAGCTGAGAGCCGAGGTCGTTGCACTTGGTACTTATGGACCGGCGGTAACGATAAGTACTACCGCAATGTAGCCAAGCAAACGCGCGGTGAAGTGGATTTACTGAGCTTGCTTGACAGCACTATTGTAGATCGCGACAAGCGGTTCGAGGTGTTTGGCACACTTAACGATCCAGGATGTGAAAAAGCAACAGAACCAGATGAGTACGGTTTGTTGTTGGATAAGTGCAAAGATCCGCAGTCAAGTGGCATTATCGGGTTGCGTAAGTTCAAGAACCCGAACTTCGACCCAGTTAAATGGAACGTGGAGCAGTATAAACAAGACGCACAAATCGAGCCTCCCTACCGAATTGGGCAGTCCTGTGCTATCTGTCACGTCGCGTTTAACCCTCTTAAACCACCTAAAGATCCAGTACATCCGAAATGGGAAAACTTGGTGCCAGCGCTCGGTAACCAGTACATCAAGGAAAATGCATTATTTGATGCCAAACTCAAGCCAAATGATTTTAGATGGCAGGTACTTAACACACAAAAACCTGGTACCTCCGACACTTCTCGTATTGCCACGGATCATATCAACAATCCAAATGTGATTAACTCCATTTTTAATTTGAGCGATCGCCCCAAATACCCAGAGGTGATGAACGATGGTTCTACCCAGGAAGTTAATCACATCCTCAAGGATGGTGCAGACTCTCTAGGTGTGGCAACGGCCTCACTGCGCGTCTACGTCAACATCGGTATGTGCGGCGATTACTGGCTGAGTCTTCATGATGCGGTGTGGGGTAGAAAACCGCAACGACCCTTTGACATTGAAAAGGCGAGAAAGGATTGCAAAGACTGGAGAAATACAGAAGTGCGTATGCCAGATATGGAAGCATTCCTGAAAACTATCAAGCCGATGCATCTCGCGGATGCGCCTGGAGGTGAAGCGTTCCTAACCAAGGACAAGGAGGTTCTCAAACGCGGTAAAATTATTTTTGCGAACAGTTGTGCGACCTGTCATTCTAGCAAACAGCCGAGACAAGAAATCGCTGTTGACTCAGAAAAGGCGAAGCAGTGGTATTTAGAATCTGTCCTCAGTAATGATTTCCTCGATCACAACTTTTTGTCTGATGATCGGCGCTACCCAGTCACACTCATTGGCACCAATGCCGGTCGTGCTTTGGGGACAAATGCAACCAAAGGACATATCTGGGACGAGTTCTCATCTAAGACTTACAAGGAACTGCCTTCACCTGGGGAATTAACACTCTTCAATCCCTTCGACAAAAGCAAACCAATTGAATTCAAGGTGCCTACAGGCGGTGTGGGATATTACCGCACACCTTCACTGATTAGTGTGTGGGCAACAGCACCATTTCTGCACAATAATACTGTCGGAAAATACAACGAAGATCCATCAGTTGCAGGGCGTATAGATGCCTACCAGAGTGCGATGGAAGAGCTACTGTGGCCTGAAAAACGTCAGGGAATTATCAGCAAAACAACTCAGAATAGCAAGTTAGAGCTTTCTCAGCAGGGAATCATTAAGATTCCCGTTCCTAAAGGAATGCCTGTTGACTTGCTGGCAAACATTAATCCCACAGAGGCGGTTACAGATCTTAATCTCGTAAACCTGTTTCAGGACTTGAAACCTGAAGGTGGACTTAAGGGTAAGCTTGAACGGGTGCTTTTAAGGGCAAACAAGTCTCCCGACTTCATTGAGGATAAGGGTCATACTTTTGGCTCAGAACTGTCCGATGAAGATAAGAAAGCGCTGATTGAGTTTGTGAAGACTTTCTAAGGCAACTTGTCTAGGTGCAGAGCATTTTAAGAAGCGATCATAGAATCTACGCATCTAACAGGTTTCTTGAATTTTTCAGTGAAATTCTTGGTTATTTTTGTCTCGTTAGTCATATTACTCGTGAGTTGCAAATAACTCACGACTGAATCTTAGGAGGAAACTTATGAACGGAACATTTCCGGGTAATCGACAACAAACCGCTCTGATTACTGGCGCATCTGGTGGAATTGGCTATGAATTGGCTAAATTATTTGCCCAAGATCGTTACAATCTAGTCTTAGTTGCCAGAAACGGACAAAAGCTCGCTGAAATTGCAGATGACTTCAAACAAAAATTTGGTATTGCAGTCAAGGTGATAGCCAAGGATTTATCGATACCAACAGCCGCAGAGGAAATTTTCCAACAGCTACAACTTGAAGCTATCAAGGTTGATGTACTGGTCAACAATGCTGGCTTTGCTACTTATGGATTTTTTCACGAAATTGACATAGCACCTGAACTACAAATGATGCAGGTGAATATGGTGTGTCTCACCCATTTAACTAAGCTCTTCCTCAAAGACATGGTCAAGCAAGGCAATGGCCGAATATTAAACCTTGCCTCGACTGCTGCCTTTCAACCAGGACCTCTAATGGCAGTTTATTATGCTACTAAAGCCTACGTATTATCATTTTCGGAAGCGATCGCCAATGAATTAGAGGGTACAGGTGTCACCGTGACTGCTCTTTGTCCTGGGCCAACAGAATCTGGTTTTCAACAAAGAGCCGCGATGCAAGACTCAAAACTGGTTAGTGGTCAAAAGATTATGGATGGGGAAACTGTAGCCAAGATTGGTTATCGCGCCTTATTAGAAGGCAAAAGTGTTGTTATTCCAGGTGTGAAAAATAAGATACTAGCTGAAAGTGTAAGATTTACACCCAGAAAGCTGGTGACAAAGTTAGTCAGAAGTCTGCAGGAAAGCAAAGATTAGCTAGGCGGAAGCACTCCAACTTAGGTGCCGCGATCACCAAGCTGGAGCATCGACCTACCTCCCAGATTGCTGGGATGGCGTTGAAGTTTTTTGTTGGGCTTCCTCTAGAAGCACGCACGACCATTCAGCTTGTAAACTATAGAGGTAGAAAGGCAAATTTCCAAGAAGTCTCAAAACCTAATTTTTTCTTTACGAAACAGTGCTCAGCTAAAGATTGTTGAGGAGAGTCTTACTCTAAGATGGTTAACTTTGGAACTTGTACCTACCCGCCTCAACTCTAAGCTTGCCTTCTTTCCATTCTAGAGAAATTGGATCACATTTTTCTGACAGGTAAACCCGAATGGCGTCCGTGGTAAAATCAATAATATGTAGAGGTGGTAGCTATGACCCAAGCCATACCCAAATTAGTAACCTATGAGGAATTTATGGACTGGTATCCCAAGAACGGGGTACGGTATGAGCTACATGATGGAGTAATTGTTGAGATGGCACCGCCAACCGGAGACCATGAAAAAGTTATCGCATTTTTATCACGCAAATTGACTGTGGAGTTCGACCGACTCAACCTACCTTACGGAATTCCTAAAACTACATTTGTTAAAACTCCCGGTGCCGAGTCTACTTACTCACCCGATATATTGTTACTAAATCTTGACAATCTCATCAACGAACCTCTTTTTCAAAAACAGTCAACAGTTACTCAAGCAGCATCTGTACCCTTAGTAGTCGAAGTTGTCAGTACCAATTGGCGGGATGATTACTACGACAAGTTTGGAGACTATGAAGAAATGGGCATCCCTGAGTTCTGGATTGCAGATTACGCAGCACTTGGGGGTAAAAAGTTCATTGGAGACCCCAAACAGCCGACTTTCTCGGTATGTCAGCTTGTTGGAGATGAGTACCAATTTACCAAATTTACAGGTAATGATTTCATCATTTCTGCCACTTTTCCTAACCTCAAACTGACCGCGCAGCAAGTTTTTGATTCGGCTCTGTAAATTAAGATTTTACCATTGCTGACTGGTTAAAGCAATTAACACGGTACTTGTTAATTGAACTAGAGGATATTGTCTCATTTGTCTATTTCAAAAATCTTTTATAGATTTTGCTTAAAAAAGTTGTTTAAACTCAGATTTGTGGATGACAAGTATATTTGATAAGAATGTGAATTTATCCTATCTATTTTCTCAATGATGACAAGATAGATTGACTAAAAAGGCTAACTTTGTTCTGAGAAAATGTGTGACCATTAGAGGTTGTTTGAAAAGTTGTTGACTGTAATTTTAGGCACTTACTTATTGATCCCCCCTAACCCCCCGATGAATTGGGGGGAACCGGAATCAAAGTCCCCCTTTTTAAGGGGAGCCACTGCGTTGGGCGGCTCTGCCAACTTGAAGCACGTGGCGTGGATTTAGGGGGATCTAGAACGTTTTGCTACCAACACGTGGACTTTTCAAACATCCTCTTACCTCGACTTTATCCATTTTTTTCGCAACGCGATCGCTATAGCTGAAACCTCTGTAGGACGGTAGTTTTACTTTTTGCACTTCATCGATAATCTATGACGTGTAAAAAGTATTTGCCAAAAAGCCAGGGTTTTTGCCGGATAAAGAAAACCGAGTTCTTAATTTTGGATAAAGTCGAGCTTACAATACCACCTTAATTCCTAATAAAATGAAACGCTACAAGGGGCGTAGTCACCATTCCGGTCCAAACATTTTCTAATTGCTTTTTTTTTATAGTTTCAAGGTCATCAAACTTAACCAAAGTCGTGTTATTTACGTAAGTAAACTGAATCTGATAAGTACCTAACTTGAGAGGTTGAAAAGTCCAACCACCACCATCTCCAGCATCAATTATTAATAGGAACCGATCATCTTCTTGCCACCAGAGTCCAGTGCTTGGAAAGAACGTTACATCCTTTCCAGGCATAGCTAAGACAAAATCAGACTCTCGATACCAGATCAACATATCGCTGAAGTAGCCGTCTCACCAAAAGACTGAAAAATCTGCCAGCCTCATTACAAGTAAGGGGTTTAGAGCCAACGTTGAAGCGGAAAAATCGCCCCAATTGTCAACTGGTATACAAAAAGAACAACTTTTCATGGGGCGATTTTTCCGGAGGCTGGCAGATTTTTCTAGGTAAAAGCCCAACCCCTTTGCAAGATTTGACCATCAGCTCCTACCATTTCTGGAATCAAGCTGGCATAGAAACGGTGTGGTTCATAGAGAGTGAAAACCGCTGTAACCTGGATCAGGGTAAGAGCAAGCCAAGCGTTGCTATCACGCTTCTGCTATCCATGCCTAAAACCTTGATCAGGCATTGGTGTAAAAGAATTGTGAGATCGAACATCACTTATGGAGTGCGATGGGGGCGCACTTCCGTTGCCTGTGGGCATCGCACTCCAACTTAACACTTCGTTTCCGCAATTAATTCTTCCAACTCTTCCAATGCTTGTACAGTTCCCACCTGCCATGCCCTTTCTACTGTAGTGGGAATGATTTGAGTAAGTGGAATATTGGGAAAGTTGGGACTACTATTAGATTTAATGTACTGTCCGTCCCTAAGCAAATAGATGTTCAGCTTAGCGCTATCGTAAATCCATAGTTCGGGAACGGCGATCGCTTGATAAGCATCAAGAGTCGTTTTGGATGTCACATCTATCTCAATTGCCAAGTCAGGGGGAGGATCGTTCGATTCGAGTCGCCGACGAGCGATCATGAGTTGGTAATTCTGGATGTAAAAGCAGGCATCTGGTTCTATACCTGCTATGTTTTCCTGCTTGAAGGTAGTAGAACCAAAAGCTTCGTAGCGTTTGCCTGTCTTCTTGAGCAAGATTTTGATAATATCTGAGATTAAGTCTTTTGGCTTCTCGTGTTCGGGTAAGGGAACCATGATTTCCAATTTCCCTTTGCTGTATGCGATTCGTGCTGAACGCTTTTCTCCCAGTTCTAGCAAGATAGATTCAAATTCTTCCCAACTTACATCCGGGATAGTCACTATACTACCGGGTGCTAGCTGCATTTGGCTAACGGGTTTAAAAACAAAGGATATAGCAGTCATTGCTCTTAAACTGTAAGGTCGGTCTTTTGAGGAAATTATTACATTTATAGCGTCTTTTGAACTCTCATGTTCCATGCTTCATGGCAGTTTTTTTGTGAAATTGCCTTTACCGTTAGCGTTTCTGGCAGTATTGGTTTATTCTTTGGTGTTGTTCCCACGCGTCACGTTGCCCAATCCGATCCGATTGTGGCGTTGAGTAGGGGCGGGTTTCATCGATTCAATAATATAACCAAACACAACATCTGACAAAACCTGTAATAATTTCTGCATCACTCCCCCGTGAACTTGTTTACGGGGGAGTGATCGCTTTGCTGAAGATCGTCGCTTGACACAGGGGGGGTATTTATTTTATTTAGTAGTATCTTCCCCTCAATTTTGTATCCTTTGATAGGTTTTTATTCCTTAATTGGTAGCTTGTGATGCCGAAGATAACGGCTTAATCCGTATCATTTATAGAAGTATTAGCTTGGATTCTATATATATTTTTACTAATAGTTTTATATGCAAATCTATCTACAAATACTAAACACTAACTGCCTGATATAAAATAGGTTTTAAAACTATTTTCCGGAAAGAGAATAAGGAACTGGAATATAAACATTAAGAACTAAAAAAGGGACGCCTGACCACTCCGATTCATGTGTCCTAATAATCACTTATAAGTAAAAAAGATGAATAGAGTTATTCATTTGGTTAGCGCATTTTCTATCTCTGCGTCTGCGTTTACTACTGTTTCTTTAATGGCACGAGCAGAAGAAGTTACCACTACTCCTCAACAGAGAACACTACAAAGAATTTGCTCTTTCGATCCAGTGGCGAATTTGTTGCCGACTCCACAAAATCAGCCAATCAATTCTCCGCTTTCCTACCTTGCACAACAAGGTTTTGTACTAGATCATGACGGTGATTGGCTCTGCTATGTGAACGATATCAAGAAACAATCGTACTATTATACTATCTTCAAAGTGCAACAAATGAATGGAAAAATCATAGCAAGTTCTTTCCTAAAAAACGGTAGCTTAATTGACGGACAAGATAACCGCAGCTTGGACTTCTTCATGATGCTGATTAAGAACCATACAAACGCAACTTTGGGTAATCTTCTAAGTATACGCAGATATCTTAAAGAATTCATATCTTTAGTCAAGCAAGGCAAAGTTCCAGCCTCACGTCGAGGATATCTCTTCGACAGTCCAAGCCGTGGATTTGTCTCATACTATCCCATTACAAGTGGACAACTTCAGGGTACGGCAATAACCATCAACATCAACATGGTGAGAAAAAATTAGCTTTAAGTCAACATCAATGAGCTACGTCTATCACTCTTGATACGATCACCCTCGGCACGCGGATTGTAATCGTAAAAATGGCAACTTAGTAATAAGTTTATTGTATCCAGGTTTCTGGATAATCTAGAATCCTGGACTCACAAACCCGCATCAAAAATCTGTTGCGCGGTCAGATTTAATTCGGGAAAAGTTAGGGACACGATGCGGTCATCGCCTCTAAATTGGGTAACTTGGTATTCACCGTCGATTAATTGATAAACAGATATAGTCGGCTGTTTAGGATTGCCAATAAATTTTCTTCCACCCAAAGCAAAATAATCTACAATCCAATATTCTGGAATTGCTAAATATTCATAATCATCTAGTTTTAAAGCATAATCATCACTCCAATTTGTGCTGACAACTTCAATAATTAAGGGAATAGAACTACCAGAATTAATTATCGATTCTTTTTTCCAACGATTTTCTTTATTAGCAACCTGATTTTTATCGAGAACAATTACATCAGGTTCGTAGCTAGCATTTTCAACTTTTACAACACATTCTTTAGGGATTGAGTAAGGTAATTTTAGGCGTAAAATCTCTAGAAATAATATGCCAGCAATAAACCCAGCTACATCAGAATGTGTTCCTGTCGGTTTAGGCATTTCAAAAATTATCCCATTATGTAGTTCGTAACGCTTACCTGAATTTTCTGGATACCATTCGATAAATTCATCGAAGGTATATAGCTTAGATTCGGTTTGTGTTTGAGTCATAAACGCATTTATGCATCTTTATCTTTCGTTCAATGTATCGTTATATTCCCAGATTCGCAAGTTGGAGCAAGCCTAGGTGATTAATGTTGTCAATCAGTATAATTATTTAAGTTCGATAGAAAAAAAAGACTGAAAATTAGACAAGGTAGACTTTGTCGCCTGACGTTACTTTTTCGCTTAATGTCAATAATATTTAATAAATGAGAATAGGTGTGAATGGTACTGTTCGGGAGAAAGATTGAAACCACCCAATCACATTGAAAACCGAGAGCAATAAATAGCTAAAGTCACCCATTTAGGTGAAGGCACTTAGAGGCGGTGATGAGTAGTATGAAGTAAGATTGAGCAACTCAGAAGTTCTCATAGTCTGTAAAATTCCTGCACTTGCCGTCCTATCCGCTCTACGCCAATAAGGCAACCACTATCTCTGCTCTTATGACTACGTACTTAGAAATTCCCGTGATTGGCAAAGTTAAGCATCCATTTCGCTGGCTGATTGGACTGATGACAGTTGGTGTTTTGGTTGTAGGCACAACCACGACTTACACGCTCGTAAATCGAGGACCGAGCAAAGAAGATATCATGGCACTGACGGTTCCCGTAGAGACAAAAAATGTCACCCTCCGAATTCCTGCGAGTGGAAAAGTGCAGCCAGTTCAAAACGTGAATATTAGCCCGAAAAATCCTGGAACTTTGACAGAGTTGTACGTTGAGCAGGGCGACAAGGTGAAGCAGGGGCAAATTATTGCGCGGATGGATAGTGCAGATATTCAAGCACAGGTTGATCAAGCGCGTGCTAACTGGAAGCAAGTTCAGGCACAGTTTGCCGCAGCTCGTGCGGGTAATCGTCCTCAAGAAATTTCTCAAGGGCAAGCACAAGTAGATGCCGCGCAAGCGAAGGCAAATTACACAATTGAACAGGTAAAACGCTACCAATACCTTTACCAACAAGGCGCGGAGAAAAAACAATTACTCGACCAAGCGGTGAGTGAAGATAACGCAGCTCAGGCAAATTTACGAGAAGCCCGAAAACGACTATCACTGCTTCAGATTGGCACTCGTCCGGAGGAAATGGCTCAGCGATCTGCCGCGACTGACTCGGCAGCTGCCCAGTTAAGAGCGGCGGAAGTTAAGTTGAATGATACCATCATCCGCGCTCCTTTTTCCGGAATTGTCACGCAGAAGTATGCTAACGTGGGGGCGTTTGTGACACCGACGACTTCTGCTTCTACCAGCGCCTCAGCGACTTCCAGTTCAATTGTTGCTGTCGCACACGGATTGGAAGTGCTAGCTCAAGTTCCAGAAACCGATATTGGCAAAATTAAAGTAGGACAGCAGGTGGAAGTTGTTGCCGATGCCTATCCTGACCAAGTTTTTAAGGCTCACGTGCATTTGATTGCTCCAGAAGCAGTGAAGGATCAAGGTGTGACATTGTTCCAAATACGAGTGGCTATTGATACTGGAAAAGATACACTCCGTTCTGGTATGAATGTGGATCTGACCTTCTTGGGCGATCCGGTCAAAAATGCTTTGCTAATTCCGACTGTAGCAATTGTGACTGAAAAGGGTAAGACGGGTGTCCTGTTACCAGATGCAAACAATAAACCCCTATTTCACCCTGTGACAATTGGTTCGCAAGTGAAGGACCAAACTCAGATTTTAGAAGGTGTGAAACTGGGCGATCGCGTGTTTCTCAACCCACCTAAAGACTACCAGATCCAGAAGGCAAAAGAACAGCAACAAAAATGAACTTCTTAGAAAGCATCAAAATGGCAGGAAAAACCCTGCTGTCAAATAAGTTACGCAGCAGCTTGACAATGCTGGGTATTGTCATTGGTAATGCTTCTGTGATTGCGATGATGGGTGTTGGTGAAGGGGGGCAAAAGTATGTTAACAAGCAGTTGGAGTCCTTAGGACCAAACGTGCTATTTGTGCTTCCCGGCAATCGGGAAACTCAACGCATCTCTTTTGATGTCCCAAAAACTTTAGTACTGGCAGATGCTCAGGCGATCGCCTCTCAAGTACCAACGGTTGCAGGAGTTGCACCAGAGTTAAACAGCAGACAGGTGGTTAATTACCTGAATAAAAACACCAATGTCAACATCATTGGTACGACTCCCAGTTTTCTAAAAGTCCGGGATTTTGATACCAATAAAGGGCGATTTTTTAACGATATAGACATGAAACGCAACAATCAAGTTGCCGTACTTGGTGCCGACTTGGCAGAAAAACTTTATGGTACGAGCAACCCCGTAGGTGAGCAGTTGCGGATCAAAGATTCTAGCTTTCAAGTGATCGGTGTGCTGGAAGCGAAAGGCTCAAGTGTCGGAGCCGATTATGACAACACAGCATTGATTCCCATCACAACTTCAGCTAACCGACTTGTGGGCAAGAATTCTCCCTATGGTATTGCCTTAGATTATATCGTTGCTTCGGCTCGCGATACCAACAGTGTAGATGCAGCACAGTTTCAAATCACCAATTTACTGCGCTTGCGGCATAAAATTGTGAGTGAAGATGACTTCACTATGCGCTCTCAAAAAGATGCATTGCAAACTGTCGGTCAAATTACAGGTGCTTTGACAATTATGCTGGCGGCGATCGCTTCGATTTCTCTGTTTGTCGGTGGCATTGGCATCATGAATATTATGCTTGTCTCTGTCACCGAAAGGACTCAAGAAATTGGGTTGCGTAAGGCGATCGGTGCAACTCAGCAAGACATTCTCCTCCAATTCATGATTGAGGCAGTGATTCTCTCTGCAGCAGGCGGCTTGATTGGGACTGCGATCGGTGCAAGTGGCATTATGCTGGTAGCAGCTTTGACTCCATTAAAAGCTGGAATTTCTCCTGTTGCCATTGCCCTTACCGTTAGCGTTTCTGGCAGTATTGGTTTGTTCTTTGGTGTTGTTCCTGCACGTCGCGCTGCCCAACTCGATCCGATTGTGGCATTAAGAAGCGCTTGAGTAGGGGCGGGTTTCATCGATTCAACATCAAACCAAACACAAGATCTGACAAAACCCGCCCTGACAGTCGGCGTGTAAGAGCGGGTTTCATCGATTCAACATCAAACCAAACACAACATCTGACAAAACCCGCCCTGACAGTCGGCGTGTAGGGGCGGGTTTCATCGATTCAACATCAAACCAAACACAACATCTGACAAAACCCGCCCTGACAGTCGGCGTGTAGGGGCGGGTTTCATCGATTCAATCATCAAACCAAACACATAACTAGTATGGAAAAAGCAATAACCCCTCACTCCTCACTCTCCCACAAGGAAGCAATTATTCGCTTGGAAAGAATTTTCAAGGTTTATGGCGAAGGTGAAACGGAAGTGCGGGCGCTAAATGATGTCGAGTTGATTGTTGAACAAGGCGAATATTGTTCAATTATGGGGCCGTCTGGTTCTGGTAAATCTACAGCTATGAATATTATTGGCTGCCTAGATCGACCGACTTCAGGACATTATTACTTAAATAACGTTGATGTGGCACAAATGGCAGACGATCAATTGGCACATATTCGCAACAAAAAGCTGGGATTTGTTTTTCAACAATTCCATTTGTTACCCCAGCTGACAGCGTTGGAAAATGTCATGCTGCCAATGGTATATGCCAACGTCAACTTCTCAGAAAGGCTCGACAAGGCAACGTCTGCACTTAAACGAGTCGGATTAGAAAAACGTCTCCAGAATAAACCTAATCAACTTTCAGGCGGACAGCAGCAACGGGTGGCGATCGCACGTGCTATTGTCAATCATCCCGTTTTACTCCTCGCAGATGAACCTACAGGCGCACTAGATTCGCGGACAACCCAAGAAGTCTTGAATATCTTTGGCGAACTGAATGCTAGTGGTATCACTGTAGTTATGGTTACCCATGAGCCAGATGTTGCCCGTCAAACTCAGCGCATTGTTTGGTTTCGTGATGGTGAAGTGCTACATTCCAACTTGACTCCTGATGATATCAATCAAGTTGCTATTAGCTAATCGCAATTAACGGCCGAGATATGGATAAAAAATTAATGATGCTTTTTTTAAAACCTTTGGTAGGGGCGAACGGCTGTTCGCCCTTACATCAATTCTCTTGATGTCTACTAAAAGATTCCTGAATAAAATCCCCTGATTTTATAGGGTAGGCGATGCTCATTGAACTAAGTATCAGCTAACTACTTTTAACAAATAGCTAACAGCTACTCATTAAAGACTCGCTGTTTTACCAGTTTGTGCTTGCGTCTCAATCGGCTTAATGTCAGTGTATCCCATATCACCTACAAGTGTTCGCAACACTGACATTTGCTCTTCAAACTCCAATTTTTCAATTTGGGAAAGTAACTTGTTAGTTGCGTCAGTAGCTTTGTAGCTGTTTGGCATTCCAACCACGGTATCACCCATAGCCACAGCCCAAAGATACCAGACAAATAGTTGGTTGTTTTCTTTAAGCGCACCGTAGGCATGGGAATATTCTGTATTTTCACGGTTGACAATTTCCCGCATTATAGCAAGTTGCTGCTCATCAGACAATTGATAATAATCACCCAAGAGCTTCGGTGCTAGTTCCGGATCTCCGGCAGCGGGTGCCGCAGGAGTAATTGAGTCACCCATTTTTTTATAAACAAAATACAGCCAAGCTAGTTTAGCATCAGTATCCAAGGTATTAAATACTTCCACCACTTTTTGAGTTTCAGGAGTTAGGGCTTGGGTTGCCTTATTGTCATCTACTGTCATTATTTTTTCAAAGGTTATGTCATTGTTCAAACTAAGGCGTAACAGAGTTTGAGAATCTACATCGCCCTCCAAGGGGGAGAATTTTATAAATTAGATTTTTTATCTTTTATCTGTCTTTCAATAGAGGTGAGAAATATACCTGTAGATGTCAGGGTTTCTGGAGCGTTTTTTGATAAGATTGCCACATTAGATCAAAAAATTCAAAGCAGGGGTTACCGATGTCAGAAGAAGAAGTAAAGCCAAATGCCAAGGGATCACCCACCCAAGATGCACAGTTAGCTGCTGAAAGCATCGCTAAGGGTGAAGAAGAGGCACCTACCGTTGATATGGATGCAGATTACGAAAATGCACAGAAATTGAGCGTTAGCGATGTTGATCGTACTGGTACTGGCGCAAAAGCTGTAGAAGCAGCCACTGCAAACAAACAAAAGGTTTCTGAACAAAAAGAAACAGCAACGCAAGCACAGCCGACTAGTAATCCCAATGATTATCTAGACATGGCAAAGGATGTTGGTCATTCTCAGGATTAAAATATAACCTCACAATAACGTAAGTTGCTAGTTAGATTTTTAGAGTGGTAATGAGGTAATAGCAAGCGAAGAACAACGACTTACTATCAGGCGTTCTACGTTTAACTAGTAACTTATAATGCTGTATAATTTGTAAGTGTAGAGAATAATTATCAGCAATACCGTTTCCTTGTGAATATGCAATATAACCCCTTAAATAATGCTGTCCCCAGACATCGGGAAAACTACAGGAATTAAAATGCATATTCATCCAAAATTAGTAAAATATATAACACATTTTCACATAGTAGGGGCGAACAGCTGTTCGCCCTGACAATGACAACACGTATGTACCCCATTATTCATGAAATCCGCTATGAACAGTAATTCTGCGGTTGACGTGTCGCTTCTATGTTTTGAAAAATATGTAGGCTGAGATCTCATTACCAATCAGATATTTAAGCAAGTTTTAAGTAAAAGACTGTGAAATTCGCCGGAAACAGCAAGATTAGAAGATTATTCGCAAGAATTGAAAAGACGGTAAGATTGATAGACCATTAAGCTTAGTTTTATCATTATTCTTTCGATAGATAAGACAACTAGAAAACGAAAGAAAATAGTATATTGGGATGGTATAATACATTATTTCAGTAATAACCCTATTTATGATTAGTAATTTTTATGAAAAATTACGGAATCTCATTTAGTAGGCTACATTTTTTGCTAATTTCTTCAAAGGTTCACCATCTACCATGAAATTCACTGAATCTCCAACTGATTATGGAGAAAATCTCCCAGAAACCATATTAGAGCCCCCACGCAGAAGACGAAGGTGGCTTTGGTTGTTATTAATACCACTGTTGCTAGGAGGAGGCTTTGTACTTTGGCGATCGCTCGCGCCTGCAAACAAAGCAACTTCCCCTGCCAATGCGCCACCGCCTGCTGTCCCAGTTAAAGTAGCCACAGTGCAACCGGGCACACTTGAGGATAGTTCAGAATACATTGCTAATATAGAATCGCGGCAATCAGTGAAGCTACAGCCGAGAATTCAGGGTCAAGTTGTCCAGGTATTTGTCAGACCTGGAACTTCTCTTCCGGCGGGCGCTCCAATTATCCAAATAGACCCCAGACAGCAACAAGCTGCGGTCAATAGTTATAGTGCTGCAACGGAATCAGCTCAATCACAATTGGATAATGCACGGAGTACACTCAAATCTCTGGAAGCTGATCGCATATCCAACGAAGCCGATGTGAAATTAAATCAGCAGGATTACCAAAGGTATTCTAATCTGGCAGACGAAGGTGCTGTATCTCGACAAATACGGGATCAGTATACCAATAAGCTTGCTACAGCCCGAGCTAAGATGCGTTCAACTGATGCTCAAATGCAAGCGCAACAAGCTAAAATTATCCAAGCTCAAAAAGACATCCAACAAGCACAAGCCAATACCAAGCAGCAGCAAGTTCAGCTACAGTACTACACAATTAACGCTCCCTTTGCGGGAACCGTTGGTGACATTCCAGTGAAAGTGGGTGATTTTGTGAATACTTCCACACAACTCACGACTCTTACTAACAACAAACTTTTAGAAATAAACACCTCTGTGCCAGTAGAGAAGGAATCCCAATTACGTAAGGGAATGGCAGTAGAAATTATAGACGCGCAAGGTCAGAGCTTAGGTATAAGCAGAGTATTTTTTATTGCTCCCGCAGTCAATAATAATGACCAATCAATCTTGGTAAAATCACTTTTTGATAACTCTAAAGAGCAACTTAGAGCGGATCAAATAATTAAAGCCCGAGTGATTTGGAATCAGCGATTAGGAGTATCAATTCCAACTACAGCCGTGGTTCCTGTCGCTGCACTTAAGTATGTCTACGTGACGCAAATGCAACAAACACCCCAAGGAAAGTCACAATTAGTAGCTCGACAAAAGCTTGTGAAGTTAGGTGATATTAGAGGTAATAATTATCAAGTACTCGAAGGATTACAGCCAGGAGAAAAAATCGTTGTTTCCGGACTGCTCAATCTTAGGGATGGCGTTCCTATCATGCCTGAACTTGAGAAATAGCAATTAGTAATTAGCGACCTTGCAATTCCCCACTCCCCATTCCCCATTCATATGTTTGCTGACTTCTTCATTAAGCGACCTGTCTTTACCAGTGTCTGTGCGATTATTATTCTGCTGGTAGGAGCAATTAGCATTCCTACACTACCTACAGATCGG
The DNA here is from genome assembly GCA_937873135.1 of uncultured Scytonema sp. Taxonomy (GTDB): domain Bacteria; phylum Cyanobacteriota; class Cyanobacteriia; order Cyanobacteriales; family Nostocaceae; genus Rhizonema. The sequence goes on from CALMVQ010000079.1 coordinate 31,460, forward strand.
TATCCGGAGATCAGCCCAACAACAGTAAACGTGACTGCTAACTACGTTGGTGCTAGTGCAGAAGTTGTCGAAAACACTGTCACGAGTGTATTAGAACGACAGATTAACGGGGTCGAAGGCATGAAGTACATGACTTCGAGCAGCAGTAACAATGGTACAAGTACGATTACAGTTACATTTGATGCATCGCGTAACAAAGACATTGCAGCTGTTGACATCCAAAATCGCGTATCCGTCGCTCAACCGCAGTTGCCAGATGTGGTACAAAAAACAGGAGTTACGATCAGCAAGCAGTCCAGCAACATCCTGTTAGCAATGGGGATATACAGCGATAAGCAGCAATTCGATAACACGTTCTTAAGCAACTATGTTGATCTTTATGTAGTAGATGCGCTGAAAAAACTTCCGGGTGTGAGTGATGCACAGATTTTTGGTGCACGCCGCTATGCCATGCGTTTGTGGCTCGATCCCACTCGTCTTGCCAGCCGCAACCTCACTGCTCAGGATGTGATCAATGCTGTTAGCGAACAAAACGTGCAAGTAGGTGCTGGGCAAATCGGTCAGGCACCGACACTACCTAATCAAATGTACCAGATCGACTTACAAGCTGTCAGCAGGCTCAAAGAACCTTCGGAATTTGCGGATATTGTTATAAAAAATAATGCAGATGGCTCGTTAATTAAGATTAAAGATGTCGGTCGGGTTGAACTTGGAGCCGAAGATTACGGTTCGTTTCTCCGATTTAGGGGTCAAGATGGCGTAGGTATCGGAATATTTCCCACTCCAGGAAGTAATGCCTTAAACGTTGCCAATGAAGTGAAGGCTGAAATGAGACGACTCGCTAAGAGTTTTCCGCCTGGGATACAGTATAGAGTGGCATTTGACACAACGGATTTTATTCAGGCATCACTTGTAGAAGTTGTCAAGACACTGCTGGAAGCGATCTTTCTTGTGGTATTGGTGGTTTTCATCTTTTTGCAAGATTGGCGCACGACACTGATTCCTGTCATTGTCATTCCTTTAGCATTAATCGGCACTTTTGCCTTGATTAAACTGTTTGGGTTTTCAATTAACACCTTGACCATGTTTGGTCTCACTTTAGCCACCGGACTCGTGGTTGATGATGCCATCATCGTCGTCGAGAATATCGCTCGCTTGATTGAGAATGAAGGCATGTCTCCAATTGAGGCTGCCTCGGAGTCAATGCGGGAACTCTCTGGGGCAGTAATCGCAATTTCATTAGTGTTGATGGCAGTTTTTGTCCCAGTGGCATTCTTTCCTGGATCTACAGGGCAAATTTATCGACAATTTGCATTAACAATTGCCTTTAGTGTGGCAATTTCTACTTTTCTTGCCCTCACCCTGAGTCCATCATTGGGAGCGTTGCTGCTGCGTCCGGGACAAAAACCAGGCGGTTTGTTGGGCTGGTTTTTCGATCACGTCAATGATGTTATCGAGTGGACGCGTGAGACATTCGAGCGAAGTCTCAAAAGTTTGAATCGTTTCCGAGTGATCGTCGTGGTGTTATTTATCCTGTTCTTAGGGTTCACAGGCTGGCTTTACACCCGCATCCCAACAGCTTTTCTCCCTGATGAAGACCAAGGCTATTTCATTACTATCATCCAAGGACCAGAGGGGGTTTCGCTTAATTATACTAGCAAAGTTATACGTGAGGTAGAAAACGAAATTCTCAAATTACCTGAAGTTGTAGGCACTTTTGCTTTGGGAGGCTTTGGTTTAGGTGGTGGCAACACTGCGAACAATGGTGCAATTTTTACAACACTCAAACCTTGGGACCAACGCCCCGAAGCGAGTCAGTCAGCACAGGCAATCATTGGCAAGTTAAGAGCGAAGTTTGCAGGAATTACAGAAGCAAGAATATTACCAGTGAATCCGCCAGCAATTCAGGGTTTGGGGAATTTTAGTGGCTTCCAATTTGAGCTACAAGACAAGAGCGGCAGTAGTGACTTAAATACAATGGTGCAAATCATGGGTCAGCTACTCCAACGTGGTAACCAAACACCAGGATTGCAAGCTGTGTTTAGCACTTATGCGGCAAGTACGCCTCAGCTTTTAATTGAAGTAGACCGCAATAAAGCCAAGGCGCTGCAAGTTTCTGTTAGCGATATCTTTAATACCCTACAAAGTTACTTGGGTTCACGATATATTAACGACTTTAATTTCCTCCGGCGAACTTACCGAGTGTATGTCCAAGCTGATGCTCAATTTCGTTCCAATCCACAGGATATTGGTAAATTGTATGTTCGCTCTGCCAACAATCAAATGATTTCCTTAAGCAATCTGGTGAAAGTGACTTCTACCACGGGAGCACAAACAATTAATCACTATGATTTGTTCCGTTCAATAGAAATTAATGGCTCAGCAGCTCCTGGTGCCAGTTCCGGACAGGCACTTCAAGCTATGGCAAGACTGGCAGAAGAGGTTCTGCCAGTAAGTTTTGGTTACGAATGGTCGGGAATTGCAGCTGAAGAACAAACTTCCGGTGGTCAAGCGCCTTTGATTTTTGGCTTGGGTCTTGTCTTTGTATTTTTAGTGCTTGCAGCTCAGTATGAAAACTACGTTGACCCAATCATTATTATGTTGGCTGTTCCCTTGGCAATCTTTGGAGCTTTGGCAGCGCAATCACTCCGAGGTCTACCTAATGATATATTTTGTCAAGTTGGTCTGGTAATGCTGATTGGTTTAGCAAGTAAGAACGCAATTCTGATTGTGGAGTTTGCTAACCAACTTCGAGTAGAAGGGCTTTCGATTTCACAAGCAGCAATCCAAGCAGCACAAGAACGCTTGCGACCAATTCTCATGACTTCCTTTGCTTTTATTTTGGGTATTTGGCCGTTGGTGACTGCAGAAGGAGCAGGCGCACCGAGCAGACAATCTCTGGGAACAGCAGTTTTCGGGGGAATGATTGTCTCAACTCTCTTAAGTTTGTTTATTGTTCCCATTCTTTACATCGTGATTAATAGAATTCGCCATCGTAGCAAGCCATATCCCCCAACTTACCAGCTAGAGTCAGTGGAGGAAGATGGTAAAGTGATTACTGAACGCCATCGGCATCAGTAAAGATACTGATGCCGCTACCTTGGAATTAAAAATTCGTCTTGACAAAGTTAAGCTATATAGAAGTTGTTTGGAGGGTTTCCCTTAAGCGCAAACTTGGCTCAAGGGAAACCGACCCCGCTGACCAGCCCTTCGGGCAAGGCAGAGGGCAGAGGGCAGAAGGAAAGATGTAATTTTTTATACCATTTAATACTTCTGTCCTTTGTCCTTTGGAGTTTAGACTAATTTTGCTTCCCAAACCGCCAAACCCTTATCGAGACAGGCTTTCCTAATTTATAAGCTGGTTTAGATTCCCAAGTCTAAAATGCTTGCTACACAAGGGTTGTAGCCATAAAAATAGAATTTAGTCTAAACTCCAGTTGTCCTGCCTTGCCCAAATCGGCTCTGTGCCCCCACCATACCTTTATGTTGGTGGTCTTCAATCAATGGGGGTTCAAACCCCTATTGTATTGTCTTATACCTTCTGCCCTCTGCCTCCAGCATAGCTGCCTTTCTTTTTGACCGTATTGGCTCTTGAGCAGGGAGTAGGGGGCACTTAGAGGATTTAAAATTCCCCTGCCACTCGGGTTTCAAGCCCCCAACTTCGTTATGAAAAAGAAGAAATATGTCCGTTCGAGACGCCCCAGCGCAAGGGAATACTACGTCCAAGCCACAAGCCCCTCCATTTATGGATGGGGTTTCCCCCTGCTCCTTTCCCCCTTCCCCCTGCCTCTTCCTGACTTTCCGCAAAATTAAAAAGCTAGAAAGAGTTCTGGCTGTTTAAGATGGTAGCTTTATTTACGCCATCATGTACTAGAGGTATTAAAATGTCAGATGACATCACAACGGATATATTTTCATGTTTCCTGAAAATACACTACAGAGCGGAAAAACAAAACTAACTTGATACTACAATAGACAATGACCATCCCAAAAAGTATCCAAGTTACCCAAATAGAGGCAATTTGCAATATCCTCATACAAACTAGAACCAGGGCGATCGCATCAGCAATTAACACGATGAAACGTTCGGATATTCTCCAATCTTGAATGACAATTTCTGCTCCTAGATCAATTCTTACTCCGGCAAATAAGTTAAACCAGACTAGGCTTAGTAAAATCAAAATTAAGCCGCATTCCAGCCAAACTGATGATGTATAAAATCCCAAAAGTTCTATAAAAATTGTACTAATAGTGATTCTGGAGAAAGTCTCCAAACGAATATCTTTTACTTGCGCTTTCGCAACAGCGATTTCTTGCAAATCCTTGGCTGCCATCCGGGCTTGCTCTATACTAAATAGAAACACTGCTGAAGCCAGTAGTTGATGTGTTAATTCCTGACCCCAAATAATTTGTCTCAATATACCAAGACTTGCAGGAAAGAAAAGTAAAAACATCATCCCACCGATTGGCAACATGAAATAGCTTCCTATTATATAGAAAAATCAATAATAAGCTATTGTGCAAGACTTAGCTATAGTACACTGCTATGTGCTTGCTACGTCTGCTACCAACATTATACAAGTGATACAATATACGTAGGTGATCATCACATTCGTTATGTGATTGCTACTGGCGTCTTGCTACGCCGTTGTTTAAAATCTGCTATATTAAAGTGCTGTATTTAGCCTGAATCCAACGGCTAGAAGTAGTTGGAGTGGCTGATTTAACAATTTTTTGTCTCAATGACCCAAGGCATACAAAATAGACCAATCAGTGGCACTACAGCCAGCCACAGTTGTAATCCTAAAGCAGTATTGAGAGCATTGGAGCCACTCGATGCGATCGCACCGACTAGAAACGGTCCTCCTGCGGCTATCACTCGCCCTATATTATAGCAGAAGCCGGAACCTGTTGCCCGTAAGCGGGTGGGAAAAAGCTCTGGCAGGTAGTAGGTGAAGCTGCCAAACACACCAAAAACGGTTAATCCAATCGGAAAGTACAAGTAAATAAGCGTTTGCGGTGGCCAATCTATCCCAAAGGTGACGATCAAGGCAAGTCCCGACAGTAAAAAGTAGAGAAAAAGCATTTTTCTCCGTCCCCAGTATTTAGCCAGGGGAACTGTCAGCAGGGTGCCAATCAGTCCTCCCAAATTAAAGCTGTTGGATGCAATAGTTTTCCATTGCTCAATCAGTGCTTGTGTCGCCACCTTATCTAAACCTTGAATTTGAGCCTCCGTATGTGCCAAACCTGCTGAAATGACTGGAATAAAACCATTACAAGTCCACCAAGTCAGTAAAGCTACCGTTGCTGTGATCATCCCACACCGAGTTAGAGGAAAATTTTGGGGAGCGAACAGTTCTTTGATAGTGGAAGCAGGCATGTTGCTGGCAGCACGCCAAGATTCTGGCTCTTTAACGAAGTAACGCAATAAAAAGGCGACTAAGGCAGGAAGTAAGCCAAACAAAAACACAAACCGCCAGGAAATTTCTGGGTTATTCTTGAACAATACCCCTGCAACTAGGAGATTCACAAGTGTTGCCAAGGTTAAACCAAGAGGGGCTGAAGTGTATAGAAGTGCGCCTGCTTCTACTCGCGATCGCTCTGGCACCACTTCCGCAACCAGCGATGCTCCAGCTGCCCACTCTCCTCCAAGTCCCAAACTGGCAATAATTCTCGCAAGAATCAGGATTGTTATGTTAGGTGCCGCAGCACAACTAGCTGTGCCAAGGGAAAAACAGAGTATGGTGAACATCATTGTCTTACTACGACCAATGCGATCAGCAACCGTACCAAAAATAACGCCTCCTGCTGCCCAACCTATTAATAAAATTGAAGTCAATAATCCAGTCCAAAAAAGAGTGGCAGCTTTGGCTTCAGGAGAACCAATTGGCAAGTTTAACAGAGTTGGTACGCAGTTTGGTGCTACGTAACTAAACAGTAAACTATCAAAGAGATCGAAGCCCCAACCAAGCCATGCAGCAAAAAAAACAGTCCATTGATAACGAGTCAGGGAAAGCATAGTTCTAGTGCTGTGTACTAGGACAACAGGCTAAAGTATAAAGGGCTATCGATTTACTACGCTTAAACACGCAACACGAAAACCGAAGCACTTGTACCTGACGCCCGCAGCATCGTAGTGGCGAGACGCCGAACGGCAGATATCAGGATGATCTAACCACGAACCGCTACGCAGCACGCGATCATTATTATCATTATTATCATATAGCCACGCACTTCCGTCCGTGGGTGCGCCTAATTATCATGGCAATAATCAGCACACCATTCCCAAACATTCCCGTCCACATCGTCTAGCCCAAAGGGAGACGCTACGCGAACAACGTTCAACCAGCAACCCATCCATTACGTCCAACTCAGGTTCCCTCACGGATAAAGCGACTTTCGGCAGGGCGTGCAAGTTGAAAATAGGCAACGAGCGAGGCGAAAGCAAATAGTGCCATTAAACTGCACATAGCGATCGCACTATGCCCATCAAACAAAAAAGCGATTAGCCCACTTGCTAAAGCACCACCGAGCATTTGCAGAAATCCGACTATAGCGGCGGCAACTCCGGCACTTTCTGGTACTGGCTGGATGGCACCGTGCATCGCATTTGGTGCAATTATCCCACGACAGAAGGTATTAAGCACCAGAAGTGGCATGAGTGTCATAACTTGTGCGGCACTACTAACCGACACGAGTACAAGTGCGATCGACGAAGCAACGGCAGTCACCAGCCCAACTGTGAGCAACCGTGAAGGCGGCACTCCACGCATACTCAAGCGTCCATTCAAGTATGAGCCTGCCATGATGCCGAAGGCAGTCGATGCAAACAGCCAACCGTAAGTTGTGGTAGAGACACCAAAAACGTTGAGCATGACTAGTGGAGATCCGGCGACATAGGCAAACATACACCCAAAATTAAATGCATTGACGAGGGCATAGCCGAGGCAGATTGGGTTGCTGAGAATGCGCCCGTAGTTTTTAATTAGCCTACGCGGTTTGATCGCATCCAGATCACGACGCTTCAGTGTCTCACCCAGTGCCAGAGCAACAGACAGCAAAAGCAAAAACCCTCCCACTGCCAACGTTCCATAGATGCCCCGCCAACCTGCGATCGCTAGCACTCTGCTGCCAATTGTGGGTGCAATCATGGGTGCAACACTCATCACCAGGTTGACATAGGAGAGTTGAGCACGTGCTGGTGCGCCATCGAATAAATCGCGGACAATTGCCAACGTCAGCACCATGCCAGCACCTGCACCCGCACCCTGAACTAAGCGCCAAGCAATAAGTGTATTGATTGATGGTGCCGCCGCACAGGCAGCTCCTGCAAGTGCGAAAAGTCCACAGCCGACGATTAAGACTGGTTTGCGTCCATAGCGATCTGACAGTGGCCCAAAGAGGAGCTGGGCGATCGCGAAGCCTAGCATGAACAGGCTCAGCGTTAGTCCCACTTCCCCAGGCGACGCTCTCAAGGAGGCGCTGATAGTCGGGAACGCTGGTAAGCCCATATCTATTGATAGGGGAGGCAACGCCGCAAGTGCCCCAAGTAGTATTGTGAAGCTTAAAGATTTAGGTCGAATTCGCATTTTTTCTGGCTCATCGAACTGATGAAAAACACTTTAAGGTATGGCTTTAGCGTACCTCAAGGTGACAGTTTGAACCAAAGCGCTTTTAAGCTCGAGGAAAAGTCAATCGTCCTCTGATAGAATTGTGTAAATCTCCCGCTTCACGCGACTCAAAATCTCACGGACTCTGCTGACTTTGTCCGAATTGCCACTGCGTGCAACCTGCATGACAGCCGCACCCAGATCGGTCATCGCGTCTTTTAATTCAATCAACTGCTGGGGTTTTTGTCCCCTTTCCATCCCCGGACGGCGATCGCCAATTTCAGCTAATAATTGTCTGCCGCTATCGGTAATTGTGTATACTTTTTTCCCCTCGACTTGTTCGCTGCTGAGATAACCTCCTTCCTCCAGCAATTGAAGTGTGGGGTATACAGAACCAGGACTAGGTTTCCAAAAGCCACCAGAACGTGCTTCTAGTTCTTTAATCAACTCGTAACCGTGCCTGGGTTGCTCCGCAAGTAACTCTAGCAGAATGTACTTTATGTCACCACGAGGTGTGCGTTGCTCTTCAAACCTATCCCAACCAAAATGCTTACCGCGCCGCCCTTTGTGCGGCATATCGTCGTGTCTCGATGCAAAAAAGTGACCATGACGATGAAGACCTAAAAACATAACTGTTTCCTTTAAACGTTTGTAATTCTATAGTAAACATATCGCGATATATCGGCAATTGTAGATGCAACTCATATTTGGTCTTTGTCTGCTTTGGAAATTATTTTATACATTAAAAATTTGTTTACCCATCTCAAAAACCTTAATTATGGGTTATATAGAAAATTATTGCTGTATTAAATTGAATAAAAATTCAGTATTAATATGTAAATTTAAGATATGATAATAGATAAATCGAGTTGGCGCTGGAATGATTGCAAGATTCGGAATTAGAGGAAGCTTATCTTGACCAAAAAGCAAATTGCTCCTAGAGTTTAGGTTGAGCTGTTACCCCGCATTCTCTTTGATCGCGTCACTCTTCGCTCTTGAGTTGGCCCTCAAATCGGAACTTGCACCCAATACACATCAAGAGAAATAACGTAGGGGCGCTCCGGCGGTTAAGATTTCAAATCCTCTGGACATAAAGATTAGGAGTATGTATGCTTCTTAAATTTATGCTTGAGAGCAGCACCCATGCTCAGAGCTGTTAATGAGCCTAGAATAGTTAGAGGTTCAGGAACAGGCTTCGCAAAGGTGATTTGTAGTTGGGGTCGCAATGTCGGGTCAGTTGCATTGCTAGTCCAGAAGGCACGAAAGCTTTGGGGAGTACTTTCGGACTCGTTCCGCAGCAGCCAGCCGAAATTTCCGGACGGGTTATCCAGCCACCCCTGCACGTCGGCAACCATTGCAGTCGTCGAACCCCAAGTGTAGCCAGCGTTAACGTTTTGGCTGACTGTGATAGTCCCGCTGGGAGTGGCAGCAAAATCGCCCCCCGGTGTTCCCCACAGAACCGAATTGACAGGATCATAAAAGCGAGCGTTCCACGTTGCGTCTCCTGGATTCGCTGGAAACCCCTCACCAGTACCTCCAATTGTAACCGAGGGAGGAACGGGTCCGCTTGTTCCCTCTCCCCAAGAGTTGCTGACCCGCAAGAGCGAAATATTCCTCTCCAAGATTCGCTTATCTAGTGTTACGTCCTAATGTTTTTCAGGTTGTTGCTGTGGCAGTTCTTGCTGAGCCGTAAATTTATCTGCCTTTGGAGTGGAACCAAGGGTGATCTGACCAGCTAGCATTTTTTCTCTCACTTGGGCTTGAATCTTAACCCGGCTATGATTACAGATAGGAAACCCTGGAACTTGCCCTTCTAAATTAATCTGTTGATTAATCAGATTGCCATCCAGAGATGGTTTTGTCTGAGCAGCTTTGAGCTTGATGCTGGGAGCAGGTAATAAAGAGCCGCTCAAGTACTTACCAGATTGCTGAATCGTTAACACCACTGTCGAGGCTTTCAAACACTCTGGCAAATTTTGAGCCTGAAGTCGATAGCTACCATCAATTGCGGGAGGAGCCTTGAGATGAGCTGTTCCATAAGCGGTGACGACACTAAATAGAATCAAGACCGCAGTGATTGCCGTACCATAAAATGCCAAGGACTTAAAGTTGAAATGATTCATGACACTCCGACTCCAGATTCATCTTTCGTAATGTCAGCGTTTGTAGCTGAAAGTACAGAGGCGAGGTGGGAGGTAACCTGACTGTACCGACGGGTAATCAGGAGCGAGGAGTGGCATTGAATGGCTATTTCATCTGTGTATCGACCCAAGGTTTGACGTTGTATTCCCCAAGCACTGCTGGTGCCAGCGATAGTGAGATCAACGGTCGCCGATGCTTCTACCACAGCTTGGATAGGCTCTGCCGTCTCGATAATTTTGAGGTTAGTGCGCTCGCGTAACGCGCTTGGCAATTGCTCCATCATCGTTTTGTATTCGTAGTCCAATTCACTGTGAGTTTGCTCGCCACTTGCAACCCGTAGAATGGTGAGATGGCGCTGTTCGCTATTGACGAGCAGCCTTAAGGCTATTTCTAGTCCTAACTCATCATGAATATTAGCAGAGTAAGGCACTAACAACGTCTCCAAACGCTCCCCTCCCTTGTCTATAAACACAGCCACATCCACCCGCCCAGTGCTGAGAATTTGACCGACTCGCCCACCCAATCGATTGCTACTAAAAGCTGGCCGATGCCATCCCATCACAATTAAATTAGCTTGCTCAAGTACGGCAATTTCGGCTGTCTCCCGTGCAACATTCTTGGTCGTACGGATAATGGGACGCACCATCTGACGGGTTTGAGGCGGTTCCAAACTTTGAATCAATTCTTCCATACGAGATCGACGCCCTTGGATTAATCGGTCAGCCTCAGCTGGGGTACTGCTAAAAGCATAATTCTCTTCTAATTCAATCAGGCTGAGAGGATGAACTATGGCTGGTTGCAATCGACTGCCTGCGATCGCTATTGCCAATTGCATCAATCCTTTCTGCGTACTAGGATTAGCTATTGGTACTAAAATCCGATAACTGGTGGCAGCATCTAGGTTCGTCTCCTCCTCAAGCTCTCGATCCATATCATTCAGCTTGATCAGCTTTTTCGGATAAGTCCACTCCAAGAGGGGCGATGTCATAAACGTTGTCACCAGCGCCATGATGACCAGCATGGTGAACAACAACGGCGAGATCACTTTCAGTTCTAGACCAATGTTGAGGACAATCAGCTCAGTCAAACCACGAGTATTCATCAACCAAGCTAGTGCTGAGGCTTCGCGCTTCTCAATGCCACCAACGCGAGCTGCTACATACGTGCCTATATACTTGCCACTGATTGCTACTGCTACAACAGCTGCACATAGTATCCATAATATGGGTCGGTTGAGCAGACCAATTTGCGTTCGCAGACCACTAAAAGCAAAGAAAATTGGCAACAGAACCGTGAGTACAAAGTCCTCGGTTTTCTGAGCTAACTCCCTTACTACTTCAGCTTTTTTGGGCATCACTGCTCCCATCAGGAACGCTCCAAAAATCAGGTGAACACCGATAGTCTCTGTGATCAGGGCAGAAATAATCACGCCTGCATAAATCATAGCTAAGGCGAACTGATTGAATTGCCTTGTTCGCTCGTGATAGGTGGCAACTCTTTGCAAGAACCAACGCCCTACCGTTACCATGAACGCAATGTATAGCAAAGCAGAGAAAATCGTTGGCAGTGCACCGCTCATGGTGTTGGTTTTAGCTACTGCGATCGCCACTGCCAACACACACCAAGCCGTGACATCATCCACAGCTGCACACGTCAGTGCCAATGTTCCCAAACGTGTTCCCTGTAAGTTGTTCTCAGTAATAATCCGAGCTAGTACCGGAAAGGCTGTAATCGACATTGCTGCCCCTAAAAACAGAGCAAAGGCTGTAAATGAGACACTGGTATTCGACACCAAAGGATAAAGTAGCAGAGCGAGCAGAGTTCCCATTGAAAAGGGCACTAAAATACTGACGTGGGAAGTTAAAACTGCTACTTCCATCTGACCCTTGAGGTATTTTGGGTCTAGTTCTAAACCAATGAGAAACATGAAAAATATCAGCCCTAACTGAGACAGCACATTCAAAAAAGGAATGGCTGTAACTGGAAACAGAGCAGCAGCTTGTTCCGGAGCAAGCCAACCGAACAAAGACGGTCCTAGCATAATTCCAGCAACAATCTCGCCAATTACCAGTGGTTGCTTAATCCTCCGGAATCCCAAACCCACTAGGCGCGACAAACCAATGACAATTAGCACTTCAACAAGAACGAGAATGACTGTCTGCATAACTTCCTTTTAGTAAAAAATGTAATAATTGAAGTTACTGAGAGGCATTAAGCACTCAATTCTGTCGTCCTTTCTGTTGTCTGTTTTACTAACAGGGTCTTGAGAATACCCAGTAAGGGACAATGAAAATTAGAGCCTAGTCTCTTTTCGACTAAATGATTAACTGCTTCAAACGATTTCTTTATATCAGAGAGTTTTGAAGCTGGACTCGACAACACATTCTCTTTTGAGAAGAGATGATGTCGATATAGTGTTCCTTGAAGGAACACTGTTATTTGTTTGATGTTCACAGTTGCTGCCTCTCTTCAACTCTATGGAGTAAGAGGTGGGTCAAAAAGGGATGATCACCCTTATATATAGTGACAATGACATCCTCAAGGAGATCTCAACGACAACTGCTATTAAAAAGCTTTCGTCTTTGGCGCTCCTTCCATTGCCGACGGAGTTAGCTGACGGGCTAAGACTGGAAGGTGTCTCTCTCAAGGTGAGATTTGCCCCGATGATTGGTTCCTCCGTTCCAAATCTAGATCTGAAGTTCGTCAACATTCAACCTGGATTGAATTAGGCTACCCACTTAACAATTAAACTTATACTGAGACGTATAAAATAGTCAATATAAGTTAATTTTTTCAATAATAACGTAAGTTGCTAGTTAGTGCTGGTAAAAAGTATCACGGAATACAAAGTTCATATTATTAAATATTGCTTAATACTTAATAACATAAACCTTATACGTAAAAAATAGGGGCTTTTTGATAACTATAGCAATCCTAAATCATTAATGATAAAAAACCATATTCATGGATTTTAGAAATGACAATATGCTGCCAACTTAAATAAAGCTTTGACAATGGAAAAGGAATGACAGAAAAAATAAAACTCCCTAATCAGACATGATTACTTACAACCAAATATCTTCTACAGGATGAGCGTTACGGGGCTTTGAGTGCAAATCTTTCGTAGGTTATCAACCTTCTCAGGGGTTCTCTGCATTTTTCTTATAGAAAATCAAAAATTGGCTGTTTGCTGTTCTGTAAATGTACGCTTAGTTGCTGGCAAATGGAAATCTGCCGCAAGTAAATCTATACCGTCGATAATTTTGACAGGAGATTTAATCATCAGCGATTTGTAACAACGTTCTCGATAGTTTGGCTGGGTTTGGAAATTGACGATCGCTCGTTTCAATGGTTCTATGACAGGATAGACATTTTCTGCTTTGGCGATCGCGCTTTGGGGAATTTCTCCTGTCGAAAACCTGCTCGCGGATTGCTCGATAACCTTGCCCAGCAGAACAGAGAAAGTCAATATCTTTGCTCAGTCGGTACTCATCGTATTTCAGAGAGAGAAATGTCCCATCTCCAAAATAAGCACCGCAGTCTTTAAGAAAACTTGCGTTGAGTCTACTTAGTACTTGGAGAATTTGCCGATGCTGTTCTAATTGGAAGTTCATGACAATCCAAGAACCATAGCGCTGACTAAGTTGTCGGACAAACTCTGCTTCTTCTGCGCTCAACTCACCTATAATACCAAGGTAATGCCAACCGCGTTCGTAACGACGTAGCATTTCTTCTGGTGTCAAAGAATTAATGTCTGTTTGCCAACATATAGGAATCATATTTGATTTCTGAAAAAAACTACGAGATAATACGTAGTGAT
>CALMVQ010000080.1 GCA_937873135.1 uncultured Scytonema sp.
TCGCGAGATAGCATCGCGAATAATGTGTTTCTGCCAAATTGGGATGCTCCCTATCAGTTGGCTTATGTTGGCTGGCAAGGAGATAAACGGATATTTGGTCCGGTGATGCACTTTGACATTCAAGACGGCAAAATTTGGATTCAATATGACGGTACTGAAGAGTCTGTTGCTGAACGACTGGTTGAGATGGGTGTACCTACACACGATATAGTTATTGGGTTTCATTCGTCTTTTAAGCGCCAATTTACCCGGTATGCAGTAGGTTAACAGCTTGACTTGGCTACCAGTACGACACGTACAATTTTTGCATTTTAGCAGAGTCTCGCTAATGGAATTAATATAATAGATTGACTTGTTTGGCACTGATAAGGAGATTTTGATACGTGAATCAATCAACATTGAATCGCAGATTGACTCAGGCTGTCGGCATATTTTTTGGTATGGCGATCGCTGTTTGGGTACTGAGAGGTTTTGAAATTCTGACTTCTCTTCCAGGAGGGATTATTTTGCTATTGTTCGGGGCGGCGATCGTCACGGCAGTTATTACTTACGTACAAAAGACTTGGTGGCGGTTTTAAGTACGTGTAACTTCAAAAATTTAATACAGCCTCTATCAAACGACTTATGTATAAAATCTTTCAATATTAGCTCTTTAGAATGAGGGACCGCTTGTTATAGCTGTATAAACTTGTGCCTGTAGATTAACTTGAGTTGCGTAACGGAGTTTACACAATGGCTGGTAAAACAGGCACGACAGATCACAAGAATGCCGCAGATGAGAGTGCTGATAGCCAAAAGCTTGATTCACTCCTTTCTACGCTTGATGGAGACTTAACTAAGATAGATACAGAGGCTGCTCTCAATGCGCTAGATGAATGGTATGGCATAGTCAACAAAGCGCATGAACCAGAAGCTAAAGAGCTTTCTCAAACCCTTAAAGAACTCAAACAACTTCTTAAGAGTGGTAAAGCGACTGGTCATGAGATTGGTGAGGTGCTGATTGAAATTGGCGAACACACATCTCACATTGCTTCTGAAGCGGAAAACGGTTTGAAAACTCCACTGCAAAAATTGGGTAAGCAACTCAAAGCAGCAGGGACTTCACTTGGTAAGGCAGAAGACCGAGAGCAGATTGAAGAAATTGACTCTCTCGTAGAAACACTTGAAGGCGACTTGACTTCAATTGATACAGATAAAGCTGTAAGTGCTATCGATCACTGGTACACTTTACTACATAAGTCGGAAAACGAGAATTATAAAGAAATCGCCAACGAACTTAAGCAACTCAAGCAAAGCGTCAAGAGCAGCAAAGCAAAAGGCGCTGATATCGGCGAGATTCTCGTCAAAGTGGGCGAACAAACGCAAGAGGCAGCGAAAGAAGCCCCTAGAGGAATCAAGGGTCCGGTTCAAAGACTGGGGAAACTCCTTTGTAAAACTGGTAAGTCTTTGGAAAAGTAATATCTAGGCAGAATCAGCAATTATAGCGGGTTCCCTTTTGATAAGGTACACCACCTCATACCACATTGTCAGGGCGAACAGCCTGACCCTACACAGAATGCAGTCGCGGCGAACGCCCCTACGACGTTGGTTTATTTATCTAAAAATTGCTGTAAATTAGGCGTAGGTTGGGCGGTTCGGGAGTAATAGGCAATTGCTATTAGTTATTTACAGTCTCAACCTGCCTTTTGTTCCAAGCATCCAATCTACCAAGTACTGCCATATCTTCTTCGTCCAACTCCACTGGGATGCCACTGCGAATTAATTCGGCAAAGGCTTCATTGGGAACCATGATAGTCAGCATATACAAGCGAGTAGAACCTGTATTTTTAATCAAATGAGTGCCAGTAGGAGGTACTAACAAGCTATCTCCTGCCTTAATTTCGACAGTCTTACCATCACACATTGCTATTCCTTCACCACTGAGGATGAAAAACATTTCCACTGCCCATTGATGGCGATTGAGCGGTGTTTGACCATCAACGTCAAAAATTTCTACGCAACAAGTCAATGAAGTATTCGCACTTGCGGTATCAAATATAATCGCTAAGCGATTTGTGTCATCAGGACTAATGCGATACGCTTGGTAATCTTTGGGCGATTTGATAATAGGAATTACACAACTTTCTGAGTGCATTTATTTATCTCCTTTTGGTACTCTTAAAGTTATAAAGTTAGCTTGAAGTCTCAAGGTCACAAAATTCTGTTCATAACAGACTGCTAATAGCTGGTAGTGAGTCCATTCCTGTTCAAAGCAATGTTTCTAAAAGAGAACAAAAGTCTTCTTTCGCATGCAAAAAGCGATTTTCTGACTCGGGGAGACGCGAGTGCAAATGAGAAACGCGCTTTACAAGCTAGGGCTGAATGCTTATACATCACTAACAATTTAGCTCGTTGAGCGCTGTTAAAACTGCTTGCGAGTCGGTTACAAAACCAAAGCACTGCTTAACGTTATACAGCGTTGCCAACCAACAATACTCAGGAGAAGTTGTAGCAGTGCAGTCCTTCACTAACACACAGTCATATCCTAAAAAGTTAGCATCTTGCAGGGTAGTCATTACGCACTGGTCAGCATTGACACCTGCAAAAAATAGTGTCGTTCTGCCCAAATTTCGCAAGATACTGTCTAAAGGCGTATCCCAGAAACCACTCATACGGTATTTGTCCACTTGAATATCGGACGGTGTCTGTTGCAGTTCCTCGACTACCCCTGCTGCCCAACTACCCGCCATAAGTACCATAGCACCATTGCTCGGTAGTGGATCGCCCAATCCCACACCTTCGCCTGTGGGATTGTATACGTGCAGCGACCCAGCGCTAATATTAAGTAAGTCCGGTCGATTTCCCCAATTTATCCACACCACGGGAACATCAACATCGCGGAGTCTGGGAAGCAAGGTTTTTAAAGGTGCGATCGGCTGACGTGCTGGAGTTACATCCACGCCGATATGCGCCAACCAACCATCGGGATGGCAAAAGTCGTTTTGCATATCAATAACGAGGATCGCCGCTTTTGCTAAATCAAACCGTAAGGTTTTGGTTTCTGTTGATAATATAACAGGTTGCGGGGTTTGGGGAGGACGAGTAATGTCTGCAAGGGTCTGATTGACTGCCCAAGCGTTTGGTGGAACTCCTAATTTCCGAAGAGGTAGATTCATAAATCAATAGGGAACTAGTTGATGGTTAGTAGTACTATGTGACAATTAACAACTAACCACTTACATATCATTCTTGATTTTCTTTTTCTATAAAATCTTTATAACGTTGCATTAATTAATCTAGGTTAAAATTGTGAACTTTACAATTCAGAATGTTTTGATTGCGGCTGTTGATGGTTACAACACTGTTGAGGTACAGGTTGTGAACGGAATTATTGCCGCCATTGAACCTAGTCTAGATGCGATTGGGACGGCGATTAATGGTGAAAATAAACTTTATCTCCAGCGCATCGGTTATCTGAGCGATCGCACATCCCTTGCCCATTGCGTTTGGTTAACTGACGCTGACATCGATATTCTCGCCGAAACCAAATCTACAGTCGTTCACAACCCGTTAAGTAATTTACGTTTGAGTAGTGGCATCGCTCCCATTTTGAAATATCGTCAAAAAGTAGGTATTGATACAAGTTCGCCCTTCCTTGGCGTTGCTGAAGGAAGGGCGCAAATCGCATTAATGCCTTTGCTACAGTGTGGTCGATGTACCTGAAAACTGCTGTAAACTTATCATAAACCTATGAAAAATTAGGATTTCGTGTCATTTGTGATACTAATGACGAATGACAAAGGCGATCGCACTCAATTATCAACAATCTAAAATCCACAATGGAACGTGCCATTTCTGCACTGGGACTATTAGTTTTCATCGGAATATCTTACGGCTTCTCTATCAACCGTCGCGCAGTACGTTGGCGAACTGTAGCTTGGGGGTTGGGATTGGAGTTTGTCTTTGCACTGCTGATTCTAAAAACTCCTGGTGGTGTGGCTGTCTTTAAGTCTTTAGGCGATGCGATCAGCAATTTTTTAGCATTTTCTGATGTCGGTGCCAAATTTGTTTTTGGAGAGAGTTTTAAGACGAATTCGTTTGCCTTCCAAGTATTACCGACAATTATCTTTTTTTCTACATTCATCAGCGTGTTGTACCACTACGGGATTTTGCAGCGGCTGGTGAATGCCATGGCTTGGGTGATGACAAGGACGATGAAAACATCGGGATCTGAGTCCTTATCAACGGCAGCTAACATCTTTCTCGGACCAACCGAGTCACCGTTGATGGTGAAACCTTATATACTAACAATGACGCAATCAGAGCTTTATGCGGTGATGACGGGGGGTTTTGCCACAATTGCAGGTGGGGTTTTGGGAGTCTACTTATCTTTTGGGTTACCAAAAGAACACTTGATTGCCGCTTTCTTTCTGACTGCACCTGTATCGTTAATGGTATCAAAACTACTTTACCCGGAAACGGAAGTCTCCGACACCGCAGGTAATGTCAAAATCGATGTGAAAACAACTTACGTCAACGTTATTGATGCTGCTACCACAGGAGCGTTGGATGGTGTAAAACTGGCAGTTAATGTCGGGGTGATGATTTTAGCTTTTTTAGGGTTGCTAGCTGCAGTGAATGCGCTGTTGGGATGGTTAGGAGCGATTGTTGGTTTGCGTTCCTTATCATTAGAGTGGATTTTGTCTTTTGTTATGGCACCTGTAGCGTGGTTGATGGGCGTACCTTTGGCAGACTGTGCACAAGTAGGGGCATTATTGGGTAAAAAGACAATTCTCAACGAGTTTCTCGCTTACCTAGATTTGAAGACGTTGATAGAGAAGCATCAAATTTCCCAAAGAGCAGTCATTATTGCGACTTATGCTCTATGTAATTTTGCTAATATAGGCTCAATTGGAATTACCATCGGCGGAATTACTGGAATCGCGCCAGAGCGTCAACATGATTTAGCACGTATGGGAGTCAGATCAATGTTTGGCGGATTGCTAGCGGGTTTTATAACTGCTTGTATTGCTGGGATGTTAATTTGATTTAACGTATCGGTTGGCATACTTCTTGCTGCCGATTACGGTAGTCCTCAGTTCCGACGTGTGGTCTAGATATTACCCATGATCACGCTGGTTGAGGAAGAAGACTGCTCGCTCCAACAATTGTTACATTTTTACCACGCTTGTCTGGGCGATCACGATGTGATCTCTCTCCTCTTAAAGCTCTAGCATACAACCTAGTCATTGCAATGTTGACGTAAAGTCTGCCGGGGGAAGCAACCCAAGAGCGAGCTTTACCCCCGATTCATCCACAAACACCAAGTTGTTTAGGTCAAATGTACGGATAATTTCCCAAAACTCGTGTCTGAATTTTTGTACTCTGTCCGTATCTTGTTCGCTTGCATGAAGAGTTTTTTTTCCGCGTCAATTCTAGCTTTTGTAATATTCTTCCCATTGTGGCTCGGCTAACTTGAATCTGGGTAAGGGACTCAAATAATGCACAAATGTATCATAAGACGGAATCCTATTTGGGAGTTCTAAAAATTGTTTAAACCATTCATACTTAAACTCACCAAACAGAGCAATATCTTCCCATGTATCTGCCCCACAAATTACGGCACATATAGTAATTGTGATTATATCAATTAATTTATGTAATTTTCTCCGTTCTACTCTCTTGTCATCAATGTTGCTAAAATGTGAATAAGAGTGTAATTTTTGGTTTCAGTTTCATGATAATTAATTGTTTTTACTCTTAAACAATTTCTTTTCAATCTTTAAATGATCCTGAAGTTAAATCAAGCTTTTATATTAGCTTGACAACTGTACGAGCCTCTGATTTTTTATCGGACTTACACATCGTACAACGCAATTTAGGTATTTTAGCCATGTTGAGCATCAAGCGATCGCCCTGGAGCGCAAGTAAATCTGGATTATCCTGAATAGTGCTGAGCTACCATGTATTACACGGAGAAGTCTGAGCCAACGCCTCTCAGTACTGGCTTCTACCATGTATTACACGTGAGAAGGATTTCCCTACCTCTTCATACCGTGTAATACACCGTTAATCTCTAGATTTTCATTATACTCCAAAACATGGCAGTTGGTTAAATATGGCAGAGATTGAATTGAGTGTTTTAGCGAATCAATGCCTCGACCGTCGCATTCCTGACAAACAGTCTTTGCAACGAGAGGTTGAGGCTTGGGAACAAAAACGAAATCTTGATTCTCGTATTATTAATTGGCAATTTACAACTGCTGATGCGAGAATCAAACTCAAGCGTCTTTACCCATCAATTCAGTCTTGACAGCCTACTAGTACAGAGCGGCGGAAATAACCCACCCATCTGAAATAGGTAAAAAGCTTATAAAATAAGTGTTCTTTCTTTTTACTTTTTACTTTTTACTTTTGCCTTGTTGTACTAGTCCTACTACCGATCAATAACTACCAGCCCAAGTGGAGCCGAAACTTCTGGCAGATCGATTGTTGCGACATCAGCTAAACCGCCATCAATATTACTATTGGTCAGTCGCAACACATTAATTTCGCGGCTTACTGCTAATAACTGGTACATGTATCTTCCGGCTGTATCTATGGCAATATCTGCGGAACCGCAACCAATTTTATGCGTACTGTGCGTACTCAACCTAGTTAACCCACCGTTGCTATTGACAGTATAAAGGGATATGGAACTGGCGAGAAAGTTAGAAATCCAGGCTACTGCCCCATCCTTGCGGAATACTGTCCAGCAAGGATCTTGTGCTGATTCCTCGGTAACCGCACTCTCCGGATTAAGATTTCCCTCTCCAGAAACCTGGTAAGTGGCATTTCCTGGCAAATCTGAAAGGTTTACAAGTAAAAGCGGATTCGGGCCAGGACTGAATTGTGCTCCAAAAGCTCCCGCCTGATTTTTTAGTAAAGAAGCACGTATCAAGCGACCATCGCTATCCATCCGGAAGCTATCAATGATACTGCCACCAGTTCTTGTGCCGACCAGTATATCACCGGTATTATTAAACAACACCCGACCAGGTTGATCGCCGACATTCAGTTTTACTGTTGATCCTTCCAGTGGCTGTAATGAACCATCATTGACTATGAATCCAGTGTAGTTTGAAGGGGTTTTTAAATCTCCAACATTCGCAACATACAGTACTCTGCGACTCAGCGCTAAACTTATAGGAAAAAGACCGCCAGAAGGAACAGGAGAATCTATTAGCTGTAAAGAACCATCTTGTCTAATAGCAAACACTGAGATATCGTCACTCCCAGAATTAACAGCGTAGAGATATTGACCATCAGTTACTAGAGAGCCTTGTGAGACGCCCAGAGCATTAATATTGCCACGACCACCAGTAGCATAGGAATCCAGATAGTAGAGTTCACCAGTCGCAGGATTGCGCGCATAAGCAGCAATAGTATTTTCCTTTGACGTGCTGTTGACGATCACATAGACAAAGCTTTTAGTCTGCTTATAAGGGACCTCATCAGCCGATTGTGCAATGGTCTTGTTTGCCAGATAACCTAGGGCACCTACGGTGGTACCTGCGATCGCGGCTCTTGCGTACTTAACGTGCTAAAATATTAATATATTTTTTAAAAATGCTTA
>CALMVQ010000081.1 GCA_937873135.1 uncultured Scytonema sp.
TATTCGCGAGATAGCCTCGCGAATAATGTGTTTTCTCCAAATTGGGATGCTTCCTTTCATAGTGCTATTTTTTGATGCGTGAACGTTATGAAACTAAGGATTTATTTGAAGACTTGCAAAAAAACTACCACTAACTTTCAAACGCCAAATCAGGGCATTTTCACAACCTGTTAGCCCAAACTTTTCCTCGCTTGTATATTTTTAGCTGGGATGCGATATCCGCAGGCAATGGCATCCGCATCGCCTATCTGCATCCACTTGCAACATTTGGGACCTTTTAAGTTATAAGTAGAATTATCTGGTTTTTCTGACATATCTCCCTCTACTACTGTATATCGGGTTTCAATAGTAACGTTACCATTAGGCATTTTATCAACAAGTTTAATTACTAAATCCTGACGCTCCTGATGATATGTATCCCTGTCGCTTTTGGCTCTACTATTTAAAGCTTTGATGATAGTTTCAGATTGATAATATTGATTTAAGAAGTGATGTTCAATCAAGATTAAATCTGCTGTTAGATTATAATAAATATCTAACTCTTCATAAGTTTCTGGTTGTAAGAGATATGTATGCCTATTCTCTACAGCTTTAAGAGCAAGTTTATACTTCTGCTTCAGGTACTTCTCAATTTTTTCTAGATCTGCATCAGCAGGAACATTGGGCGATCGCACAATGTTAGCTCCGAACTTAAAAAATTCTTGAAAAAACTCCAGAGTTTAAATTGACGAACGAACTATAGCCCTAAATCTCTGCAAGTGAACACTGGCAGACGACACTAAGATCCACTATAAACAGTATCTCAAGAGAAACCGCTACTTTTGTCTTCGATTTCAAAAGTTTGTGGTTGATTGACTTTTTTGGTTGATTACTTTGTCCTGCTGTCACATACTCGATTACGAGATTAATGGTATTTTATTTTTGCACAAAGTCCTTTATAGCAATCGAGATATAAGCTATGACACTCAATTTATATTTACTGCGACATGGAGAAACTACTTTTAGTCAAAGTGGTAATTTCTGCGGTGAAACTGATGCGGAGTTGACATCTGAAGGGATGCAGATGGCATCCAGTTTTGCCGATGTTTATCACAAATTGAAGTGGTCAGCGGTTTATGTTAGCCCGATGAAACGCGCAATTGCAACTGCCAAACCATTTTGTGATGCTATCGGTATGGATATGCAGTTGTGTGACGGACTTAGAGAAGGTAGTTACGGCGAATGGGAAACTAAGAGTAAATCGTTTGCCCAAGAGAATTATGCAGAAAACTATGTAAAATGGTTGACAGAACCCGCTTGGAATGCACCACTAGGTGGAGAAACTGCGGTAGATATTGCTAACCGTTCTATGCCTGTAATTGCTGAAATTCAAGAAAAACATCCCCAAGGTAATGTTTTAGTAGTATCCCATAAAGCCACGATTCGGATTATGCTTTGCAGTTTACTAGGAATTGATTTGGGACGCTATCGCTATCGGGTGAATATTTTGGCCGCGTCGGTAAGTATGGTTAAATTTGACGTTAATGGTCCATTGTTAGAAATATTAGGCGATCGCCATCATATACCCGATCATATTCGCTCTCGTCCGGGAACATAATAGTCGCTACTAGTACAGTAAGGATTAGGGCAGATATGGGATTCCTATATCTGCCGCTAAGGCTTGCCAGTACTCAGTCAGTTAAAACGTTTTAAACCAAGAATTTCTTCCTTACTTGAATGACTGCACCAGTCGCAAACAAAGCAATCATAGCTGAAGGTTCACAGAACCGCTTGTACTTTTGGAACAAGAGTTCATTTTCTTCAGTTCTTGCTATTTGTACACCATCGTAAATCATTCTCGATGGATATGAACTCGACGAAGGAGCGTCACCCGAAGGGCTGTTCGCCCTTACAGGATATTGAATGTGTAGCGAAGTTTTAGTATAAGGGCACGACCAGCATTTATGTTCGCTACAATAGTGCAGGTATTCAGGAAGCAGTGTTTTGTCTACCCTCGTATTAGAAGAACCATGAGTTATCATCAAATCCAGGACTACAATCCTAGCGGCGTAGGTCAAATTAATGGTAATCTCTTTGGTTTACCATTTAATTACGAGTCGGCAAACTTAATTGTCTTTAGCGTCCCGTGGGAAGTCAGTGTTTCCTATGGCGCAGGTACAGCTAAAGGGCCACAGCGAATTCTGGATGCTTCGACTCAATTGGATTTATTCGATTTCGATAATCGTGATGGATGGAAACAGGGAATTTTCATGGTGGAAATTTCCCAGGAGCTTCTAGAGAAGAACGAATATTATCGCACCTTGGCGGCAAAAATTATCCAGCGACTAGAACAAGGTAAACCACTGACAGAGACACCTGATTTAAAACCTGTACTTACAGAAATCAATCAAGCTTGTCAACAGGTGAATCAATGGTTGTTTGAACAGTGTCAGGAAGCAATGAAGGATGGCAAAAGAGTTGCTGTGATTGGTGGGGATCACAGTTCACCGTTAGGTTATTACCAAGCTTTGGCAACTCGCTACTCAGACTATGGCATTTTACACATTGATGCACACGCAGATTTACGCAATGCCTATGAGGGATTTGAGTTCTCTCATGCGTCGATTATGTTCAATGCGATGAAAATTCCGCAAATTTCCAAGTTGGTACAGGTAGGGTTACGCGATATTTGTCTCGATGAAGTGCAAATGATTGAGCGATCACACGGTCGAATTATCGCTTACTATGACCCAGCCATCAAACAAAAGCTCTATTCTGGAACAACTTGGATTGATTTGTGCCAAGAAATTGTTAGTCATTTACCGGAATACGTTTACATTAGCTTTGATATTGATGGTCTTGAGCCAAAATACTGTGCAAGTACAGGTACTCCTGTTCCCGGTGGACTCGAATTAGAGCAAGCATATATGCTGTTCCGTGAATTGATCGAGAGCGATCGCAAAATTATTGGCTTTGATCTGTGCGAAGTTGGTGATGCTGAGTGGGACGGCAATGTTGGTGCGCGGATAGTTTACAAGCTGGCGAATTTGATGGATTTATCCCAAAAAAGAGTATCGGTGATCCCCTAAAATTTGAGGATGTTCAGCAAGCGTGGCAGAAAATCTATGCCTTATAGTCCTGGTTTGGATGGTTCAGAGTTTGAATTGAAACTGTCAAACGAGTGTTGCAAAAACATCCGGATATAGCAGCTTTATTTTTACCAAAATTTAATGAAGAATTGCTAACAGTAGCAAATGAAATCAATAGATGAAATAAACAATGACTAAACACACAGGACTTAACAAACAAGAAAAACTAAAGCAATCGCCTACAGTATGGACTTGGTGATACCAGGATTCTATTTTTGGTGTCTCTACTTCACTATAAGAATTGGAGGTACAATACCCGATGATAACCCTTACAAATATCCTGGTAAGATTCACAGTTCTACAGGTATTGGGGTAGTGCTACCAGGATATCAAATATTTACAAGTTATCAAGGCAGCTATGACGCTTGATAAACACCTGACGCTCGTTCCTCGCTACCGCTTCGCTACCGCTTCGCTACCGCTTCGCTACCGCTTCGCTAACGCCAGAAATCCAACCTAAATATTTAGCCTAAAATAGGCGTTTTACCTACATACATATATTTTTGTTTTGGTTTTACCCTAATTTAATGTCTAAACCCATTGCAGGGGATCTAGTAGATAGTAGCGTTGCAGTAATTCATAAAGTGCCTGATGCTGCTTCAGCAATTGGTGAGGTTTTTCAAAGAATGTTTCAGTCGCTACAGCAAAAAATTCTGCTGGATTAGTTGTGCCATAGCTATTCATTACAGTCTTTATACCTCGTTGAACATCATGACACAGTTGTTGATATTCTTCTGTCATCACCTGCGCCCAAATCGAATAGTCGGACTTCCGTGGCAAAATAGGAACTCCTTCGGCTTTACCATCCTCTTGATCCAACTGATGGGCGAATTCATGAAGAACAACGTTATGTCCATCCCGCCAGTTGTCAGTGTCTTGTTTCACCTGTTTCCAAGACAATATCACTTGATCATTAATCCATGATTCCCCCAGTCTTGCCACGCGCCTTTCTTCGACAACATAATCCCCAGTGGCAACTGTTTCATTAACAAAATAAGTGCTGGGATAAATCAGAATTGAACGAAGTTTAGGGAAGTACTCTCCTCGTTCATTAAGTAGGAGTAAACAGGCAACAGCACCAATAGTCAACTTTATTTCCTCCGTAACTTGTAGTCCTCCACAGCCAATGAATTGTTTTTCCGCCAAAAAAACTTGAATATGTCCTTGAAGCCGTCTGCGTTCAGTAGGAGAAAGATGAGTATAAATGGGAAGATTATTCTCGATAATAGCGTTCCAAAGTGGAGGAAAAGAACGATGTTTAAGACGATTTCTTCGCTGTTTATTGATAACGGGATTAATTAAAATTCCAGTGACAATCAGCGCTATCATAAGAAAGATAATAATTGTTGCAAACATAAGTTTTTAGTGATTTGTGTCAGATTCCCGACTTTGTTAAGAAGTCGGGAATCTTGTTGATAATGTGAGGGGGAAGATTGTTGCGCCTCAGAATTCAGCAAATAAACATTGCGATCGCATTCATTATTAGCTTTCATAGCGTGCCAAGTTGGCGATGCTGAGTAGGATGAGGATGTCGGTGCGCGGATAGTTTAGTTGCTGGTGAATTTGATGGATTTATCTCAGCAACGATAATATAGTAAACAACTCTCCTCTTTTCCTATGTTGATCTACGATGTTATTATAGTTGGCGCGGGACCTATCGGGTTGGCAACTGCCATTGGTTTACGTAAGCTTGGTATTGAGAATCTTTTAGTTATCGATCAAGCACGCGCCTTTCGTCAAGTTGGTCAAGTAGTGGAGCTTCAGCCTAATGGATTAAAAGCTCTTAAATATTTAGATTTCCAAGCATACGAAGATGTCAAGAAAACTGGTTTAGAGTTCCTTAATCAAGCTCACTCCAGTGGCGAGAAGACAGAAACAACTCAAGAAGAAAAACATTCAAAGGCTTCATCCGAATGGGTTAACAGAAATTTACAAGGGCAAACAATTCGCGCAATCTCTCTGAAGTATGATGACTGGTTTAAAGATTATGGCGAAGGTCGAGTGCCAATTACTTGGTATGATTTGCAAACCACTCTCAGAAATCAACTTCCACAAAATCAGGTAAAAGCCAATCACCGTTGTATCAATATTGTGGATGAGCCAGAGACTGGATGTGTTCGGATAGATTGCTTATCTAATATAAGGGCAGAAGCCAACCCCTACGCCTATTGGGCAGACGGGCAGAAAGATAATGACACACAACCCCAAAATTCAGATACTGCTCCTCAAGAAAAATCTCTTCGAGCTAAGCTAGTTGTTGCAGCAGATGGGATCAACTCTACAGTTCGTAGAGTACTTTACGCAAATAGTCAGTATCATACTTTTGCAAAACCTGAATACTCCGGATTTGCCGCAGTTATTTGCAAGGAAATAACTGAAATCCCAAATAAACTGCGGACAGAACTTGAAGAGAAATTCTTTCAAGGCTCACAAATTTTGACAATTAGCAATGATGGAATATCCAACTCCACTTATAAATCAAACCAAAGGATGATGTTATTTCGTAGACAAAACGTTGGATATGTGCTACATCTTGCTTTGCCGTTAAATTCATTGCAGGGAAAGGCAGGTAATGCTTTAGTTGATTTAGCTTTGCAGGAATTAGAGAAGGCTGGTTTTCCTGATGTACTCCAGCAATTAGTGCAAAAATCACCCCCTGCTAATATGTTGCAGCGTCCATACTACATTCATCGCGCTACCGTTTCAGACTCTGTACAACTTCCCACTGCGATTCTGCCAGCTTGGAGTCAAGGGCGAATCGTATTAGTAGGTGATGCGGCACATGGTATGCCTCCCTTTATGGCTCAAGGTGCTAATCAAGGATTTGAGGATGCACTCTTGATTGCAAGGCTGATTGCTAACATTGCACAGAAAAATAATTGGGATGACATGCACGCGATAGCCAAAGCCTTCGAGAAATATGAGTCTCTTCGTCGCCCATTAATAGCATACGTCCAACAGGCAACATTGACACGCTTTCCCTCATCGTCAGATAAAAACCAGCTTGATTACAACCAACAGGTATATTGCCGCAATATTGAGCAAGCTATGGAGGCATTGTTGTAGGTGGGCGAACGTCATTCTACACTCTCAGTACACTACATCCAGGAGCGGAAATAAACGTAGAAGTTAAGGTTTTAAGCATCGTGATCAAGGAGTCTGCCTGCATTTAGCTGAAATCTTTGCGTGGCAAGCCTTCTACAAAACTTTTTGGTTTAGTCCGAAAAACTGCATACTCAAGATGTATTCAAGCATAAGCGTGAACATCTGCCAGTTGAGCCATGCTCTAGCCCGCATTTCTCACAAGCTAAGCCGTGGGGGCTGCATGCGATCGCCTATCTCGTTACCCATTCAGCTAGGAAAACACAAATGACTCACAAAATTTATGCCTTATTTGTTGGTATTGATAATTACCATCCTGGATCAGGAGTGAATTCCCTAAATGGCTGCGTCAATGACATTAAAGCAATAGAAACATACTTACGCCAGCGAAGAGCTACTGACAATAAATGGGAATTAGTTCCAAGGACTTTAACTAACGATTTAGCAACACGTCAAGCGGTTATCGACGGCTTTTTGCAACATCTATGCCAAGCTGATAGCGAAGATGTTGTATTATTTTATTATGCAGGTCATGGTTCCTACGAAACAGCACCAGAATTTTTTCGGAAACAAGAACGAGATGGAAAAATTCAAACTTTTGTTTGCTATGACAGCCGTACATCAGAAGGTCAAGATTTAGCAGATAAGGAATTAAGCTATTTAATTGAGCAAGTCGCAAAAAATAACCCCCATATCCTAATTATTTTGGATTCTTGTCACTCTGGTACTGCCACAAGAGATCCAGAAGTTGTCGAACGTCAAACAAATTCGGACGGAAAGGTAAGAGATTTAAAACATTTTCTTTTTCCCCAAGAATGGCTGAATTACCGCATCAGCGAAAGTTATAAGCTACCCATACATGTAGCAATTTCTGCTTGCCGCAACTTTCAAACTGCAAAAGAGCATAGAGGCTCAGATGGTCAACCTCGTGGTGCTTTTTCTTACTTTTTAACCGAAGCTTTACAGCGTACTAATGGTAGTTTATCCTACACAAACTTAGTTCAAGATATTAATGCTTTGATAACTGGTCAAGTTAAAGAACAGTCACCCCAAATAGAAGCAACATCTGATGATTTAATCAAAACTTTCTTGGGAGGTGCAGCAGGCGAACCTATCAATTATTTTACTTTGAGTTATGACAGCAAGACTCATCGCAATTGGATAATTAACGGTGGTATTTTACATGGTATTCACCCAAAATCTGAAGGTGAGACTAAAGTCGCTATTTTCCCTCAAGGAAGTTCACCAGATCAGTTACGGGAAATTGAGGCTATTTGCGAAGCTACGCTGACTCAAGTATTTACAGAAGTCAGTATAGCTGAAATTAGCGGTGATAGTAGTCAATTATCTCAAGATCAACCTTATTGGGCAATTGTGAGTAGTGTACCATTACCTAAGTTAAAGGTCTATTTTCAAGGTGATGATGAAGGTGTTAAACTAGCTCGTACAGCAATTTCAACAGTTGATGCTGGTAAACCTTCCTTATTTGTTCGAGAAACCGAATCCTCTACAGATGCTGATTATTACTTAGAAGCAAGTAACGGTCAATATTGGATTAAGCAACCCACTGATAAACAGCCATTAGTAGCACCAGTTCCAGAATTACCAGATAAACAAGGATACACTCAACAACGCGCAAACCAAATAATCAAACGTTTAGAGCATATTGCACGTTGGAAGAACGTTCTAGAATTGAAAACTCCACCAACTAGCCAAATAAAAGCTGGTGATGTGGAAATGGAAGTAATTGTTACGAATGGCGATAAACAATATTCATCAAAGACAGAAGCTTCTACTTTGCGAGGGGAATATACTTGGGAAGATAATAAGGCAGAACCACCTGAGGTAAAGATTAAAGTAACTAATAAAAGCGATAAAGAACTGTATTTTCAAGTAATAGAATTAGCTGGAGATTATGAAATAGCTGTTCCTGAATTTTTTGAAGAAAGGAGCAGCATACGTTTATCTAGCGGAAATGTTGCCGAAGGTGAGGAATTAGAGTTCCAAATTCCCGCAGCATACTTAAATAACGGAATTACTGAGTACGACGAGATTTTTAAATTAATTGTCAGTACTAGAGACTTCAATGCAAGTTTGCTCCAACAACCTGGTTTAGATTCTCCACCCCCAGTAAATCGCTCCTCAGATTTATCTGGTGCTCTCAATCTTTTAATGGACGAAGTTTATACTCGTCAAGCTGTCCCAAAAAAAGACAAGTTTATCGATAACTGGATGACTCAGGAAGTTAAAATTACTCTGGTAAAACCACCTGGTGGAGTAGAAATCAAAAAGTCTGAGTCAACCCCTTTACTGACTGGTGTCGAATTACAAGGACATCCAACTTTTGAGGGAAAATTTAGTTTAAACCCTTTACCTCCAAGTAGTCGGGATGTTAATAGTAATTTAATACCACCGATTTTATTACAAGCGCAAACTATTCTTCAACGAGACGGCAGAAGGACGCTGACTGAACCATACGAGTTTAACATGACTCGTAGCCCTGGTTCGTTTAGCGTCTTGGAAATTGTTGATGTAAAAAATCACAACAATGTAACGCCAGAAAATCCGCTCAGATTATTGGTTGGTAAGTCATTATCATCGGACGAACATATCTTACCTATAGCTTATGATGGAGAATATTTCTTACCATTGGGTAAAGCTGTGACGAGGAATGGTAAGACAGAAATTACCTTAGAACGTTTACCTGAGCCAACAGTCAATAGTCGCACTTTGCAAGGTTCCATTAAAATACTTTTCCAAAAACTGCTGTACAAGAGCTTGGGTAAAAATTTTGCCTATCCACTTTTGAGAATTGCCAAGGTTTCACCACAGGGAAATGTCTCTTATTTAGAGAATGAGGATATAAAAGCCAAAGTTTCTTCAGCCAATAAGATTCTACTTTACATTCACGGTATTATTGGCGATACAAAAAGTTTACTTCCTAGTGTCTTGGCAAAAACTACAGAGAATGGACAAGAGCAAACTCTACAAGATAAGTATGACTTAGTTCTGGCTTTTGATTACGAAAATATCAATACGACAATTCAAGAAAATGCCGAACTACTTAAGCAAAAATTAGAAGCGGTTGGTTTAACTGCTAACCACGGGAAACAATTACATATTGTTGCTCATTCAATGGGTGGTTTAATCTCTCGTTCTTTTATTGAAGAAAAAGATGGAAATCAAGTTGTCCAACACTTAGTGATGTTGGGTACACCTAACGCGGGTTCTCCTTGGCCTAAAATTCAAGATTGGGCTTTCACTGCTCTTGGTATAGGGTTAAATCAACTTTCCAGCGTTGCTTGGTCTATAAATATTATTACTGCATTGCTGGCGTTTTTGGATGCTAATGATAACGCTTTGGATCAAATGCAATTCCAAAGCAATTTTATCCAAAGCATCGCCAAGAATCTTGACCCCAATATCCAGTACACTATCATCGCTGGCGATCGCTCGATTCGTTCGTCAGCATTACAAATTGAAACTGGGAAAAACTCCAGTCAAATACAGCCACTAATGCAGAAATTATTTGGCTCTGCTGTAGATATTGTCGTAGATAAGGTGTTTCTCCAACAACCAAACGATATCGCCGTGACATTGGAAAGCATCAAAAGTATTAGCCTAGAGCGAATCCCTCAGCCCAGAATTATATCGCCAGATACCGCTTGCGATCATCTCACCTATTTCACCAGTCAAGCTGGTTTAGATGCGTTAGTACAAGCACTCTGTAATAATTCGTAAAATTCGTAGGGTGGGCATTGCTCACCTTTTAATTATTTAAAAGGTTCAACATACTCATCTACTTGACTTTACTTGTATATAATTTGTAAAATCTTAAGTTGTGATTAAATGATCAATATGCCATTAACAGATGAGCAATGCGAAAAATTATGTGACGCTATATTAAATGTATATCCTTATGAAAATAAAGTTGCTTTAGAAAGTTTATTAAACGAAAAATTTGGCGTAAAGCTTGAATTTACAGATAGTTATTCATATCCCATCTCAGCAAATCATTTAAGCATAAATATACCTAAAAAAAACAAAAAGCTAAAAATATTAGTTTTTCAAGCAAACACAAAAAACTTAAATTTAAATCAAGAATTCTATTGTATAGAATCAGCGATAGAGAAATCTCCAAATCGCTCATTATTTGATAAACCTATTTTCAAGCCTGTATATTCTACTGATGATATTCGTCGAGCAATTGCAAATGAAAATCCACAAATTGTTCATTTTTGCGGTCATGCCCTAGAAGATGGTAGCTTAAAGTTAGAAAATGATTCAAATGAATCATTTGTTTCACCAGAGACTTTAAAATCATTTTTTGAGGGACGTGAAGATATTATTAAATGCGTTTTGCTTAATGCTTGCGATACAGCGGAAGCGACTGTAGCCATTAGTCATCATATTGATTATACCATTGGCATGAATGATAAGATAATAGACGAAGTGGCTATTGAGTTTGCTAAGGGTTTTTATGATGGATTAGGCTCTAAAGCAAAAAATAATAATAAAGATATATTTTTGATGGCTTTTAATGAAGGAGTAAGGACTATTATAGCGAAGAATATTTCACAAAAATTAATACCTGTTGTAAAAAAAAGAAGAAATTATAGAGACGTAATTTTAATGTCAATTAAAAATATAAATAAGGAGAAATTGATAGAAACTTTAAAATCAGATACCAATTTTTATAAAAACAAATTTTTCATTAAATTTTATGTTGAATATTCATATCTTATCAAACAAGATGACTTGTCTCACCTTTCACAAATTAGTAGTAAAATAGAATATCAGAATTTAGTTAAAGCTTACAAAAAAACTCTACCGAAGAACGCGACGGTAGATAATAGCGAACTCAACAATCCTGAAAACATAGATAATATTATAGATATCTTACGGAAAGATTTTCCAGAGAGCGACAGTAATAAAGTTCCAAGTATTTTAGTATTTGCCATAAATCTAGCTGAGGAATTTGACAAAAAGAGTCAAGAACATCAAACAATAAAATCTTGGGTTGAAAAAATCTCATCAAAATTAAGTATTCCAATATCCGTTAAAGCTAAAGATGATTATATTTCGCGAGAATTTTATACTTATTTGTTGATAATAGTTAATGATGAAGGTAATAAATTTAATTTACGTGCTGAATATATTTTAAAAGATGAAAATTTAACTATAATTCAGCAAAAACCTCTAAATTTACCAGAGCAGAAGGAGCAAACTGGAATTACATGCGATTCGTTCAACGAAATTCCCCATCAAGTACAAAAATATTATGACGAATTATTCAATCAACTTTCAAACCATGAGTTAAAGAACATAACTATAGAATTATTTTTACCAAGTCAATATTTTCTAAAGAACTTAGACAAAGAGTGGTTTATTAATCATGATAATTCAGGATGGACTCCAATTGTCAGGGAATATAATATAGTAGTACGTCTAAGCGATCGCCTCAATAAGAAATTTTGTATTCCACTTGAGAATAATTTTGAGCGTTTTAATAATAGTTTAAGAGAATATTCTGATGAAGATATTCTTAATAAAGAAATTGAAATAATTAATCAAAAAGTTGTTGATAGTAATTTTCAGAAAATATCTGAAAATTTCAAAGATAAAAAAATTGGGGTCAAGCTAATTTATAACGGTATACCGGAAACAGCATTTTTTCGAGCTATTATACGAGGAGCAATAGGTATAGCTTTTTGGATAAGATGTTCAATTCCCGAAGATAGCAATTTCTCTGATATCGATAATCACTTAAAATTAGATTTTTTAAATAATAATTGTCGAAATTTAATTGAAAAGATGCATGAACTACGTAAGGAGGCTTCTTATAATGATGAGAATAATGATGAAAATTTTTATCCTATAGGCTTTTTGTGCGATAATCCAAAGCGCATACCGAATATTAAGCCTTTAAAATCATTTTAATTAAATTGTTAGGTAAAATCGGAAATTTATGAAAGACTGGCGATATTTTTACGGTGATGGGAAACTGCATGAGAATGTAAATATTACTAAATTCCCTGCTCCTCCTCCTTGGCGTAAATTTTCCGAAATTAACAAGGATGAACAAGCTGAAATTGACAAACGCTGGAATGACATTCAAACATTAGCACAATCAACTGAAAACAAGCGAGGTCGAGAAAGAGGTGAAAAATTCCGTATTCATGTAGAGAAAACAGAAAGCGGTGAAGAAAAAATTACGGAAGCTGCGAAAGAAGTTGTTAATGCTGTCAATGCTGCATTATATTTACGAAGGCCTCTTTTAGTGACGGGAAATCCCGGTTCGGGGAAAACGTCTTTAGCTTATGCGATCGCCCACGAGTTAAAATTAGGTTCTGTTTTAACTTGGTCAATTACTTCGCGTTCGACTTTACAAGATGGGCTTTATCGTTATGATGCCATTGCTCGGTTACAGGATGCGGAAAAAAAAGAAGATCAAGGGATCGGTGATTACATTACTTTAGGTGCTTTGGGGACTGCTTTTTTACCGTCTCCCTTACCCAGAGTTTTGTTGATTGATGAAATTGATAAAAGCAACATTGATTTACCCAACGACTTATTACACATTTTTGAAGAAGGTGCTTTTAATATTCCGGAATTAGCTCGGAGAGTAGAAGAGACGGAAACTGAACAAGTTTGTTCCTCAGATGGAGAAATTAAAGCTACAATTCGTCGAGGGCGAGTGCGCTGTGCGGCTTTTCCGATTGTTATAATGACCAGTAATGGCGAACGTGAATTCCCACCTGCATTTTTACGACGCTGTTTGCGAGTAAAAATGCCAGATCCTCAAGCTCAAGCTCTCAAAAGTATCGTCAAAGCTCATTTTGGGGAAAAAGCATTCAATCAGGCTGAAACCGATATATCCCAATTGATTGAAGAATTTCCCAAAGATGGTGATCGCGCAACCGACCAATTATTGAACATTATATATTTACTCACAAATCATATCAGTCCTGAAACTTTAGATAAAGATGGGCTCAAAGATTTATTATCCAAGAGTTTGTCCATTAGCGACGAACGATAAGGTTCCCGACTTCTTAAAGAAGTCGGGAATCTGAGCAGGCGAAAATAATTTTGGGAATGGGTGTAAAGGATGAGGAATGAAGTATCGTCAAAATTTGAAAAACTGATTGCTACCCTACAGGAGAAATTAGAACTGACGGGTACAGAAATTGCTGATATTTTATGGTTAGCGCCGCAAAGTCAAACAACGGTAGAAGAATTTTCTCATCCTACTGTAGAAATAGACAAATCAAAAAAAGATGATCTAAAACCAATTGGAGGAAATATCATCCCAGGCACCCAAACCACTCCCGTTGCTCCTCCACCAACAGAAAAAGCAGAAGTTTATACGGAATCGAGTGACTCTGCTTTTAACTCTACCTCCGATGATACACTCAATATCAAAGTCCCCGATGCACCTGGGTTGCCCCAACCGCTAAAATTAGCAAGTGCCTTACGTCCCTTAATGCAAACAATCGACTCAGAGACAGAAGTCATTTAATGTTGGTTTGTGGCATTCTCTTTAGCGATCGCGAGACACATTTTTAGGCATTACTTTATTTGCTGAAAGTCTTAGATCCCCGACTTCTTAAAGAAGTCGGGGATCTCGTTTTTCACGAATGATTTAGGGCTGCTATAATTTATCAAGACAGTGAAATTTTGGCAGAGTTGCAATGACAACAGCACGAACTTCATCCCTCACACTCGAAGAATTCCTCCTCCTGCCAGAAACCAAGCCTGCTAGTGAATTTATTGACAGTCGAATCTATCAAAAGCCCATGCCTCAAGGCAAACACTCTCGCCTACAACTCAAGTTTTGTAATGCTGTCAATCAAGTCGCAGAAACACCACAAATTGCTCTTGCCTTTCCAGAATTGCGTTGTACTTTTGGTGGGCGTTCGATTGTTCCGGATGCTAGTGTGTTTGTCTGGGAACGAATTCCTTTTGAAGCTGATGGTGAAGTACCTAATGTTTTTGAAATTTATCCCGATTGGACTGTAGAAATTCTCTCACCCGACCAGAGAGCTACTAAAGTCATTAGTAATATTTTACACTGCATCAGACATGGGACTCAATTAGGATGGTTAATCGATCCTCTGGAACGCTTAATTTTAGCATTTATTGCCGGACAGGAACCTATCGAGTTAACAGGCGGCGATTCCTTGCCAATACCAAAATTCTTAACACTGGATTTAACTGTTGAGCAGGTTTTTGGGTGGCTAAAGGTTGCTGATTAGATTCTCGTAAGTTACAAAGATGGCGATCGCTCCTCGTCGTAGGTTGAGTTTCCTTATGCCTTAGTCACACTTAGAATCAGTAAACCAAAAAGTTTTTCCCCGAGGGCGATCACCAAATATTTTGTAGCCTAAGATACTTTTTAATCCTCAATGCTCTAACCAGCAGACACAGTATAGATAATGATTACTTATGATTTACTGATTAATAATTAGTTGATGCTAACCTGATGGAATATAAAGATTTTCAACTACTTGATATTTTCGCTCTATGGCTTGAGATAAAAATGCTAACATCTGTTTAAGTGTGAAAAGTTTGCGATAAATTAATCGACTCCCTTTGCTTTTACGACTGATTCTCAGCCAGGACATTTCAGCTAAAGCCAGGGATATTACAAAACTCAGAAAACAACGTTAAATTGAGCATTTCAGACGATACCCCTAGTTACCCTCAAGCGATCACTCTATTACCAATGCTGTTTGCTTCTTGATTCACGATGGCTGAAACCCCTATTTTAACGTTCGTTTTCAAAAGTTTGTGGTTTACTGATATATGGTACTTCCTCCGATATCGGCTTACCATAGTAACATATCAAATTTAAATCAATCGCTATTTTTAAGCATCCATTTTTTAATCCTAGCGGAATTCGGCTTTTTTAATATTTGATTTATTTGTGCCTCTAATTCCTCGAAATTGTTAATTTTGTTGAGATGATATCTAATATCATTTGCTGTGGGAATATTCTTTAATAGTTTAGCTGTATTCTCAATACTGTCTCCACTGCTGGCAGCATGAATGAGAATCTCGAATAAAGTTTGCCCGTCACATGCCCCTTGAGTTTCAATTGAAAAATTTTCTACTAAACACTTAATAACTTCGTCAAGAGTTTCTGAATCAGTTAAAGCGAGTTCTTCATTAGACTCGCTCCTCGTGGTTTTTTGTAGAGATGAAAGAGTCAATCTTTTTAGCCAATATTACAACATACCACTTTCATCATTTCATATTTTGCGCTTTTTCAAGACATGATCACTATTTCTTATGTAATGAGTCTTATAGGATACTTGTTTTTCTGTAGTCATTTGTAGCTGATACTTACGGCGTGCGTTGCGATCGCCCTCGGGGAAAAACTTTTTGGTTTACTGATCATATTGACTGTTGATGAAGCAGTTATGGCTTATCAAATAGCTCAGTTTTTGATATAGCTCTCTTTTAGTTCGTGACTATATTTTAGTATGAGAGTAGACGCAACGCGGAACCTGCTCGTTAGGCATCGCTCTTACCAAAGATTCTGATAAGTTACAGGTTTGCGATCACACTGGTTCTTACTTTAGACTATTCACCATCTTGTCGTCTGGCGTGCAAATGCGCTAGTCTAGCTGAGCGGGCTATGTATGCCAAAAAGAGGAAGTGAATGGCTGGCAGCATCTCTACAGTAGATCTGTTTTGTGGTGCTGGAGGACTAACTCATGGGTTTGAGCAAGCAGGTCTTCCAGTCAAAGCTGGATATGATATTGATCCAGCGTGTAAGTTTCCATACGAACACAACAACAATGCAAAATTTATACTGCAAGATGTAGAGGATGTTAGCGGTTCTGATTTGGCAGAGCATTTTTGTGGAAGCAGGATTAAAGTTTTAGCAGGATGCGCCCCCTGTCAACCATTTTCAAGTTATTCAAGGCGTTATGACGATAGAGAATCGAAGTGGAAGCTGCTACAGGATTTTGCTCGCTTAGCATATGAATGTGAACCAGAGATTATTTCAATGGAAAATGTGCTTCAGTTAAAACATCATCCAGTGTTTCAGGAATTTATTGAGAAATTGGAGAACTTAAACTATTTCTTGGAGTCCTATGAAGTTAACTGTCTAGATTATGGAATCCCTCAATCTCGAAAGCGGTTAGTCTTACTTGCCTCAAAGTTTGGCAAAATCAACTTAATTCCACCAACGCATGACGCAAAAAGATACGAAACAGTACGAAAAACCATTGAACATCTTGAACCACTTTGTGCAGGTCAAACATCTAAAACAGATCGATTCCATCAATGCAGTAGGCTGTCCGCTCTCAATCTTCGCCGTATTCGTGCTTCAAAACCTGGAGGGACTTGGCGAGATTGGTCTAAGGACTTAATTGCTGAATGTCATACAAAAAAGAGCGGTAAAACCTATCCGGGGGTGTATGGTCGAATGGAGTGGGATCGACCTAGCCCGACTATCACTACACAGTGTTTTGGTTTTGGTAAC
Organism: uncultured Scytonema sp.; assembly: GCA_937873135.1. Classification (GTDB taxonomy): domain Bacteria; phylum Cyanobacteriota; class Cyanobacteriia; order Cyanobacteriales; family Nostocaceae; genus Rhizonema. The sequence goes on from CALMVQ010000081.1 coordinate 16,726, forward strand.
GGTCGTTTTGGACATCCTGAACAAGATAGAGCTATCTCTCTTAGAGAAGCAGCATTGTTACAAACTTTTCCAGCAGATTATGAATTCGTAGCCCCTGCCGAGCCTGTAATGTTTAGTCGTGTGGGGCGATTGATTGGAAATGCTGTTCCTGTTAAGTTAGGTATGATAATAGCTCAAAGCATTTTGGCACATATTCAGTAGGTATATTAAATGGATTTACAAACTTCAGCTAGATATTCTTTTTTTACTAAGTAATCTTCAATGTTTTGCAATATCTGTTTGAGGTACTCTATGACTTCCTCTTTAATCTGTAGAAGGTCTCCAATACTTGTATCTCTCCCAACCTCTGCGAACGATTTATTACCATGTGCTAGGTCGTTTCGTTTCCGCATAATATCATTTAAATTCTCACCATGCTTTGTTTTCGAGTAGTCAGTATCATGTGAAAACCCATACTTCCTTGCTGTTTTTGTAATCTCATCTCGATCAACATTACCTGAAAATAATTCTCTACTATTAAATCCAGCAGTAATAATATCAATAGAAATATCAGCTAACTTGGAGTGAATATTATCAGGTGAGCGATTCTTAAAATTATAAAGTACCACTTTCTTAATCTCAGTTCTAATGGAATTAAAGGAAACCTTGTTGCTAGTTAGCTCATCAAATATAGCTTCTATAGCATTCCGCATAGTTGATTCAACCAAATTATAGAGCAGTAAAAACCCATTAGCTTTGAGAGTCTTTGCTAGCCCAGGATCAATAAGCGTAACTTTTTGAACGCCATCATCTCCTAATACTGCTAATTTAGTTTTTTCCGTGATTAGTCCCTCCAGAAACAAAAAGTATTCATTCACTTCTTGGGCACGTGTATTAAAGTCTAGAAGCACTGTTTGCATAGCTAACTCAAAAGCTGATCTCGTACATACTCAATACGACGAATTACTTTAGGTCTGGAGTTGCTTGCATCGGAGGTTGTGTATTCCTTGAATATTGGTGAGTCAAGCCACTTCATTGATTTTGGCTCCAAATCACTCTTTTCCCTCAATGCAAGCGCAACACCTACAGAAATTGCCTCAAATCGAATCCGAGGAGTAGTAGTATGTTTCTTACCCTTGCGAAATCCATTCGGAAAGTATTTCTCCACAAAGTCAAGCATTGACTGAAATTCCGCTGGCATCCCTTCACGATCAAGATTGTTATTGTTGTTTGCTTCTAGGTACTCATTAAGAAACTCATTAACCTGACGTTCAAAATTTTGGTAGTTGTTCAAGTATGCAAAGAAGCGTAATACAAACTCTTGAGGTTCACGTCGGCTAACAAGAGGTTTTGAAAACGGGCATAGCTCACGGAACTTGGGATTCTCCGCTAGTTGATCGATGAGGTTAAGAAATGGCCCACGCAGTATACCCCTGCGCTTTTCCATGTCGTTAAGAACAACACTGCCTGTATTGATTCGTTCAAACATATCCCTTCTAATATCTTCGTCTGCTTTTTCAGTAAGTTGAATCATCCGAAGAGTGGTTCGCTTAAAGCGTCTTTGTCGAGGAAGGGGTAAATCAGTAAATTTAAAGTCATTCAATTTTTCTAATTTTTCTAGTTTTTCTAGCCTTAGTTTATTATTAAGAAATCTTGCCAAAGTACGGATACGTTGGGTACCATCTATAATTTCCAAGCGTGCCTCATTTTCCTCATCAGGAATATCAGCAACAAAAATGTAAGGTATCGGCAGACCTAAAAGTACAGATTCAATGAATTTTGACTGTCTTGTATCATCCCAAGCTATTTCTCGTTGATAATCTGGAATGAACAACTCATTGATATCTTCATCCTTACCTTCCATATACTTCTGAACAAGTATTTCGACTGGATACTCTTTTGTATCATAATCCACAGGCTTTTGCTTTTCCCGGATTTCTGCTTCTGCCGCTTCTCTTTGCTCATCCGTTATTTCTGGTTCGGGTGGTATGTTGGGGACTTTTGGCATCTTGTTCTCCAGCTTATATGGAGTGGGTGTATTAGAATCGGAAAGACATAGACCTGGGTTCCAGCACCTGTAATTTTAGCAGTTTACCAGTAAATTCAACTAATCAGATCTGAGTCAGAACAACTAACTCAGCACAATAGCGTTGATTATAGCCAACAACTGTATTGCCGATCTTTGATATTGTAATTACACTAGTTAGCAAGGGTACTTTACTATGGGCCCAGTCATTAGGACGCGACTTGTAAAAATTGGTAACTCTCACGGCATTCGGATTTCTAAACCACTACTGGAGCAAAGCGGCATTGATGTAGAGGTGGAAATTGAAATGCGTGACAATAATTTAATCGTGCGTGCAGCCCCACAATCCCGCCTTGGATGGGATGAAGCCTTTGCTGGCATGGCACAAAGGCATGATGATGTTCTGCTCGATGATGGGAGCATGACTCTTTGGGATCAAACAGAATGGTAGTTCAACGACTGGGGCACATCGCTCAGGATGAGCAGAAGGCAGTCCTCGATATTTTAGCTCAAATCTTTGCAGAGTAACTCTTTGTCAATCAGCCATACTCAATCGTGTCTGCATGGGTACACGAGTCGCGGTAAAATATTTACCCATCCCGCATCTACTAACCCAACGCCCCATGCTTTGCGATTACCTGGTACAAATTCTGACGGCTCGCGTATACGATGTTGCTCAGGAAACACCACTGGATCATGCCCCGAATCTGTCGGCACGCCTAAATAATAAGCTCCTGCTCAAGCGGGAGGATATGCAATCAGTGTTTTCTTTTAAACTACGGGGTGCTTATAACAAGATGGTACAACTGCCCCCAGATGTGCTGGCACAGGGTGCGATCGCTGCTTCTGCAGGAAACCACGCTCAAGGAGTCGCTCTTGCCGCCAGTCATCTGGGAACACGAGCGATTATCGTCATGCCCGTGACTACCCCACAAGTTAAAGTAGATGCAGTCAGATCCCGTGGGGGTGAAGTTGTGTTGTATGGGGATACTTACGACGATGCCTATGCCTATGCCCGTCAACTAGAGGCAGAAAAAGGATTAACCTTCATTCACCCCTTTGACGATCCATATGTGATTGCCGGACAAGGAACTATTGGAATGGAAATTCTGCGACAATACCAGCAACCAATCCATGCAATTTTTGTGGCAATTGGTGGAGGTGGATTAATTTCTGGAATTGCGGCATATGTGAAGCGGTTGCGCCCCGAAATCAAGATTATTGGTGTTGAGCCAGTGGATGCCGATGCCATGTCTCAATCGCTCAAAGCCGGGAAACGAGTACGTTTACCTCAAGTGGGCTTATTTGCCGACGGGGTGGCAGTGCGGCTTGTAGGTGAAGAAACCTTCCGTCTCTGTCAGCAGTATGTGGATGAGATCATTTTAGTCGATACAGATCACACTTGTGCCGCGATTAAAGATGTGTTTGAGGATACGCGCTCTATTTTGGAACCTGCAGGTGCCTTGGCGATCGCTGGTGCCAAAGCCTACGTAGAACGAGAAAAAATCCAGGGACAAACCTTAATTGCCGTTGCTTGCGGTGCGAACATGAATTTTGATCGCCTCCGCTTTGTAGCAGAACGAGCAGAATTGGGTGAACGGCGCGAAGCTATCTTTGCTGTGGCTATTCCCGAACAGCGAGGTAGTCTCCGCAAGTTTTGCGAATGTATGGGTTACCGTAATCTTACTGAGTTTAACTACCGAATTGCTGATAAAAAAGAAGCCCATATATTTGTCGGTGTGCAAATTCAAAACCGTGCTGACGCAGCAAAAATAGTTGAAACCTTTGAAAGCTGTGGGTTCAAAACGATTGACTTAACCGATGACGAACTGACAAAATTACATCTGCGGCATATGGTGGGTGGACACTCTTCCCTCGCTCACAATGAATTACTCTACCGTTTCGAGTTTCCCGAACGTCCTGGTGCATTGATGAAGTTCGTCAGTTCTATGAGTCCCGACTGGAATATCAGCCTCTTCCACTACCGCAACAATGGGGCAGATTACGGACGAATCGTCGTTGGCATGCAAGTACAGAACCACGAGATGGAACAGTGGCAAGCATTTATCGATACCCTTGGCTATCGCTATTGGGATGAAAGCCAAAATCCTGCATACAAATTGTTTTTGGGTTAGGAGGAGGGCTACTTGTCTGAATCACTTATCCCCATTGCTATACAAAAGACATGGAGTGAAAATTAATTATGCGGTTGTTGAAATCCGTGGGTTTGGGCGAGGAAAGCCGTTCGCCCCTACGGAGGGAACCGGAGATGTCTAAAGCAATGGGCAATAGTGACCACATCGTCTCATCGTTCCCTTGACGTAGCGATTCACGAGCAGCTGATTTGACGGTTTCCCCTATGTACTCTTCGTGCCTCTCAAGCAACTAGTACAACAAGGCAAAAGTAAAAAGTAAAAAGTAAAAAGAAAGAAC
>CALMVQ010000082.1 GCA_937873135.1 uncultured Scytonema sp.
AACCTATCTCTGCCCCTGTCTCGGGCAGTCGGAAATTCCTCTTGTGAAGCTATAGCTATTACCCTCAGTAACATCGGTGATGTCTACTCTCATCTAGGAAAAAGGCATGATAAAGCTACTCAACAACTCATGATTGATTTTTACAAAAACCTCAAACAGGGTATGACGAAGGCTCAAGCTTTACAATATGCCAAGCTTAACCAACTGGAGCATCACCCTTATTTTTGGTCTTCATTTATTTTAATTGGTGATGCCTATTGAAGAGAACTGTGCTTTCAAGCTATATATTGATGAATTGGAGTGTAAGTTCGCGCATAAATGAAAATTTGTCGCGTATTTAAGTGAAAAAATCCTGCCAAATTAGCGGACTAATTGAAATTTTCCGTAGAATAGGGGTTAAAAGACTGAAATTCAGACGCTGTAAGGGTTTTGTGCAAGAATTACGTAGTGTATGATCCCCCAACCAAATTACACCCAGGTTGATCCGTGACAAGCAAACTTTCCTATTTGATTAACCTTGCCGCCATCAGTAAATAAGTTTTCTGCAACGCCGTAAGTTCCCCACTCGCAACTAAGTTTATATTCCGAACTATACTGCTTGCGTAATATCGCATGACGCATAGCTAAGGCAGCTACCAGAGAACTAGGTGCATCAAAACCTAAATGGATACCCATAATGCAGCGCGAATAGCTATCTGTAATTTTTGTGAACCAAGGACGTGCCAAAGTTTCACCGTACTGATCAACTAGCATGACATCCAATTTTGTATGGTCGCACTGCCAAACATGGTTACTATGATGTACATCGAGCGTCTTACCATCACGAGTTTGATGGGAAACTCTCGATCCACGCCAACCAATATTTCTTACCTTCTGCTTCTGCTCTTGACGTTCAATAATTGGGTTAAGAACTCGATAAACCGTCATATGGCAGGGATATTTCTCTAAACCTAGCTGTCCGGCTCTAACCTGAACTCGAATTGCGACTTGAGCAGGTGTCATTTTTCTACCGCCCTTGTTACCTTCTTTATAAGTTTTGACGATAAAATCTTGCCAATCATCCTCAATTCGATAGCCACCTTTATCACAACGCTCGACTTCAGTAACGCCCGATAACCCCTGTTCTTGATATTTCTTGACGAGTCGCTGTACCGTCCGAACCGTCTTGCCAAGTTTTTCTGCGGCTTGCTTTAATTTAATTTCGTAGGTTTTGCGATCGCATGGCTCAAGTAAATTTTGCAGTACCTGCATTCTTAGCTCTGAGAGAATTAGCACTTAGTCAAGGAATTGACATTCAAATTTCCAGGTGCAAGATCTGAGTTAAGGAAGCAGCAGGGGAGCGCTCTTGAGCAGAGGAGCAGAGGAGCAGGGGAGAAAAGAATTAGAAACCATGATTTGTATCATGTCTGAGCGTGAAATGGTATGAGTAGAGGCGAATGGCTGTTTCCCCTAACTATAATGCTTCTCGTTTAAGTCACATACATAATCTCTTCACCGATCTTAGCATGCACCCCTCTCCCAAACTTGGGAGAGGGGCACCTGGTGAGGGCGAGAATCTATGAGACACAACTGAGAATCGCTATATATAGCGGAATTTACCATGACATTTTCGCCGCAAAATCCTAGATATTAGGTAAAAACGAGCTATTATTCACCATTTTGAACACAGCAATATCAATATTAAACTTTTGCAAACCTTTTCTTAACCTATAACTCCGATACTTAGAGCTTAAATTCTTCAGGTTTCAGATATGATTCGAGTCAAACGTTATCTATTATTTCTGTGCTTCTCCTTAGCCTTGTCTGGCGCACTCATCCTCGAAAGTATCAATTCAGTTCGCGCTCTGAGCCTCGTTAATTACATTACTGTTGCTGGAGAAACTACGGATCTGTCTCCACTCAACGGCAACAGCAACAATGCCAACGTTAACCGCCTAGGTGGATTTGGCTCAGATTTTTACTATGATCGCGATCGCAATGTTTATTATGGCGTTGCAGACAGAGGACCTGGGGGTGGAACTATTGGCTACAATACACGGGTTCAAAAGTTTTCTCTAGACGTTGACCCTGATTCTGGCAAAATCAGTAACTTTAAGTTGCTGAAGACGATTCTATTTAAACAACCTGATGGCACCAACTTTAATGGATTTAGTCCAGAACTCGATCCCGAAAATGGCAATCCCAGCCTTCAAGATCGCAGCTTAGATCCAGAGGGATTTGTGGTTTCTCCTAAAGGCACCTTTTATGTGTCAGATGAATATGGTCCCTCAATTTATGAATTTAGTCCTTCGGGAGTGTTTATCCGAGCTTTTCAAATTCCAGACAATCTGCTACCTAAAGCTCGTCAAGGTAACTTGAATTTTGCCACCGGTCCTGCACTGACAAATGACCCCATTGTCAGTGGTCGTCAGGCTAACCGAGGATTTGAAGGCTTAAGTATCAGCCCTAATGGCAAAAAACTATTTGCAATCCTACAAGACCCTTTAATCAACGAGGGTAAAGACGACCAAGGCAACCCGAGTGGAAGTTACAGCCGCAACCTCAGGCTTGTAGAATTTGATACAGCAACGGGTCGAAGTCGAGCACAATATGTCTACCAATTGGAGAGCCTTGCAGATATCAATTCCGGTGTGCCGTTAGCTCCTTTCAAATTAAGTTCTCAAGGTATCAACATCGGAGTCAGCGCTATGACCGCACTGAATAACCATGAATTATTAGTCCTTGAGCGGGATAACCGAGGTCTTGGAGTGGGTGATCCTACGTCCTTGAATCCGCCAGTCAGCACTAAACGCATTTACAAGATTGACTTGAGAGGTGCAACAGATATTAGCAATATCAGCTTGACAGACACTAACGACCTACCATCAGACGTGCAGCCCGTCAGTAAATCAACAAGTCCCTTAATTGACATTGCTGCTATTTTACAAGCGAGTGGGCAATTAGTGCCAGAAAAAATTGAGGGTTTGGCAATCGGTCCCCAATTGGCAGATGGTTCTTACGCTGTCATAGTCGGAACAGACAATGATTTTAGCATCACTCAAAACAGTTCTGGTACACAATTTGATGTTTGTACTGGTAGCACTCAGGTCGCCATAGACAGTGGTTGCCCAGTCGGACAAACTTTAATTCCTACTTATATCTATTCATTTAAAGTCAGTGCCAAGGAGTTAAAAGGTTTTCTACCGAGGCTCTAAAGATTTTTGCAGAGCATCGCGTAACTGGCTTGCTCGATCTGCGTTATGTCCAGTGACGATAATCGATTGCACAACCAAATCTCCTGAAGCCTTGACGGGATAGCAGAAAATAGCGATGGCATAGTTACCCGTCATCGCAGAAATCTGCTAACCCATCACCTGTACACCATCTAATTTCACAACGTGCATCGCTTTTGAGGCTTGGTCGATACAGGCATCTACACTCTCTGTTGGTAGCAACAGAACAAAGTCAGAAGTAGTTTCTTTCTGCCAGGGCGATCAATGGGTTGGGAGGAACACAGTTACAAAATCAAGAGCGCTCATTCGACGAACTTTATTCATCATTTAATTTCTCTGTTGTTTGATGAGTGTAGTGGTGATCGCCCTTTCTATAGCCTCCAATCATTGCTTTTCACGGATGCTGACATGTGCTGCCACAATTCGCCAACCTTGCTCTGTACGAATCCATGTTTGTTGCTGCCGACCTAACTTGTTTGGTGAAGTATGACGAGTGAACTCCGTGCTGGCTACAGCAAAATCATGACCGTAAGTTGTAATAGTCGTGTTCTGTAAATCGCGAGCTAAATTAGTTGGATTACGCCCAAGACGAAACTCTTGAATTGCCTGAGAACCAATGCTCTCCTCAAGAGCACCATAGCGAATTGTCTTCGGTGAGTTAAAGAATAACTCATCCAGAACTGAGACATCATTTGTAACCAGTGCTTGTTCGTAGCGGTTAAAAGCATCTGTCACTTCTGCTACCACAGAAGAAAGATTCATCTGCAATTGAGGTAAAAGAGTTTTGTTCGCATCATTCTCATTCACTGTCTAATTCCTCACGCGGCTCAATAATGTTTCCATTTTCATCTTTTTTGATCGTCACCACCCTGGCATCAAAACTTTTCCACTCCTGCACTGTAAAGCCTTGCCTTCCATTCATCACCGAAACCTGGTTGCCATTCTCTGCCACGCTTCTTCTTTACTGTCAAGGACTTTGCCCTGAGCTTTAATCAAGTCAGCTGCTTTTTCGCCAATCATAATGGTGGGTGCGTTCGTATTTCCTGTGGTTAAAGTTGGCATAATCGATGCATCGACAACTCGTAATCCGTCAATACCATGTACGCGCAGTTGAGAATCTACCACTGCCATTGAATCAATTCCCATTTTGCAAGTACCAACCGGATGCCATACCGTCCCTACCACATTGCGAACGTAAGCTTGGAGTGCTTCATCGCTCTGCACATCTGCACCAGGAGCTATTTCTTCACCTCGGAACTCATTGAATGCATCTGTGTTGAACAACTGACGAATGATTCTCAATCCTAGCACCAACTTTTGCACATCAGATTGACTCTGGAGATAGTTCATCCGAATACAAGGTGAGTCTTTGGGATCGGTTGTTCGCACAGTGACGCTGCCACGACTATGAGGATTGGTCAAACAAGCTAGGATCGCAAATCCCACCCCTTCGTTGTGATAGTCAGGAGGAACTGATACAAAAAACTGTAAATCTGGCTGCCGATTCAAAGAACCTTCGGTGTGTAAAAACATTCCAGCTTCTACTCTATTACTAGTTGAGGCAGGTTGCAGATCCTGAGTAGCTCGATGTCTTACTCCAACATAGATGTGATCTTGAAGGTTCTGACCCACACCGGGTAAATCAGCAATGATCGGAATATTGAGCGATCGCAGATGCTCTGCATTCCCAATTCCTGAGAGCATCAGCAGTTTAGGGGAATCGAATGCACCTGCTGACACAATGACTTCCTGATTAATATAAACTTGGTGCAGCATTCCTTGGTGCAGATATTCTACCCCAACCGCACAAGTTCCTTCAAACAATAGTCGAGTCACTAACGTACCAGTTTGCACAGTCAGATTAGGACGATCCAGAATCGGTAAGAGAAATGCTGCTGCGGCACTGTGTCGCTTACCGTCTTTAATGGTGAATTGATACAGTCCCGCGCCTTCTTGTTGTGCGCCATTGAAATCGGGATTGCGGTTATAGCCGATTTGTTCTGCTGCTTCAATAAATCGCTTTGATGTGACTGCAGGCGCGATTAAATCGCTGACACTCAAAGCTCCATCAACACCATGAAATTCGGACTCGCCTCGCTGCTGGTTTTCCGATTTTCTGAAGTAAGGCAATACATCTTCGTAACTCCAGCCTAGATTGCCGAGTTCTTGCCAATGGTCGAAATCGTGACGATTACCTCGAATGTAGATCATGGCGTTGATCGAACTGGAGCCACCGACGACTTTGCCACGCGAACACAAGATTTTCCGCCCATTGAGGTATGGTTCTGGTTCAGTCCAGTAAGCCCAATCTACTTCAGTTCCCAACAAGCTTTGCCAAGCTACAGGAACTTGGATCTCAGGTTTAGTCGCCTGATTGCCTGCTTCAAGCAACAACACGGTTGTTGAGCTATTTTCTGTCAATCGATTGGCAACTACACAGCCTGCTGAGCCAGCACCAATTACTACATAATCGTATTGAGTCATGACATCCTCCTGTATTTGAGCTGTCTGTACCAGATTAACGTAGTCAGGAATGAATGGGAATTGATTAGTTTAAGGTGCGATCACTGAAAAACTGCTGAGTAATTCGTTCATATAGATTAAATCATTTGCATACAATAATATATTTTCTTGCCCTCTCCTCTGCCCTCAAGGCGTCTCGAACAATTGCTAAACGAGTAGGGCGTGTTCCCTCAAAAAATAAGAAAGACTCTACCGAGGGACTCGCGGAAAGTCACGCCTGCGAAGCCTGCTAATCAGCAAGCATCAACAGGAGTGAGCAAGCCTGGATACTGTAGCGCTACATTGTAAATGTTACTCAAGTTGTAATTGGGGTGAGGGGTGTTACCCTCGGTATACTATTTTAATTTAAGTATGATTAGGCACTCAAGTACTGGAATGAATGAATATTTGTATTAGAGAATGTATTCTAGAGGACAAGGAGTTTAGAAGTGTCTATCCAACCATACCTTAAGAATTATTATGGCACGTCAAGATCCAAATGAATTGAAGGCATTATTTGCCGAGATAGAATCTCATGTTTATCCAGGAAAGAGCGGCATCTTGACGATAGTTTCTTCACAAATGCAGTTTGAAATTGACATTCGCAAAGACGAAAGCGGTAATGTTACCTGGGGGTACGAACTTGGTCACAAAAAGTTAATGGCAGCGAAACTTGTTCATTCAGGACGTTACGGACTGACGTTGCGCACTTTCATGCCTTTATCCTACGAACAAATCAACGACGATGGTCAGTGTATTCGGATTCCGTACAAAGAAGTACGTGGTTATGTTGTGGATTCAAGCAATGATTTTCAATACCACCGCTTGACGGCTCTTCAGATGGAAATATGCCATTGCACTGATGCTATGACTGGGCTGCCCATCGAGCCAGAAAAGGGAGTTCTTTATCGTTAGTGAACCACAACAAGCCGATAATGGGGTTACCATACCTAGCCTTGTCAAGGTGACTTTTCGGCATCGACAACACCACCTCGCTCTCCGGACAGAATATTCTGTTTGGAACACTTTGCCCTAATGTAAAGTTGTGTTTATTCAAGCCCACGTAACTTATATTAAATAGTTGCGTCAGGGCACGATGGTAATCTGTCGCACAATTCCATTCACCCCAAAAATGATAAGTTCTGCCCTTTTCAGCCCAAAGATAACTTTCTAACTGCTTGAAAAGGAGTGCTACCTCAAAATTTTCAATTGCCTGTTCAAATTTTCCCAACTCTCGCTCTGTAATGCCTTGGTTAATTCTTGCCCATACATGTCTAGGATTCAAATCAATTGCTTATTGCCTGAGACTCAAGCATTTTTTATTTTTCATTCCACTACGCCGTACTATAGGACTAATATTTGATTTCTGAAAAAGCTCCGTACATTTGAAGAGTAG
>CALMVQ010000083.1:0-21896 GCA_937873135.1 uncultured Scytonema sp.
ACACTTTGTTCTAAGCTTACCACAGGTGTATGTGATTTGAATGAGAAGCGCTATAATTGTTGATAATAGGTATCGTTGAAAGTAGTTTGTACACTTGTCCTTTGAACCGAGAACATTCTGCCAATAGTCTTCAAGTTTGGGATGAACGTATCCAAGCTCAAATTATCGTTGATACAGAAAAAGATCATTACCTACTTTTATATGTAGGCTGGCGCAATCAAAAACGAGTTTATGGTCCGGTGCTACACTGGGATATTATTGATAGTAAGATTTGGATTCAACAGGACGGTACAGAGGTTGGTATTGCAAATGAATTGGTTAATCTCGGCGTTCCTAAACAGGATATTGTGTTGGCATTTGACCCTCCCCTAGTGCTTCAGTTCACTGATCTTGCAGTCGGGTAATAGGGATATTTTAGTAATAAAGGTGGAGAAAGCCCGTTATCGCAGGAAGTGCGATTTCTCAAATCAAGCGTCTTCAGGCAGGGGTCGAACGTACAGTAACTAGTTGTTGCTTCTAAGAATGAGCATAGCTGCCTTCTTCACTCACTTTTTCTGCTGAAAAATATTCTTTGGGATGATAGAAATAATTGTTAGATTCATTCTTCTCAATTATTCCATTCACCAATAAACCTAAGATATTGTGATCAGAACTCTCTAACATCTCTTTAGCCGCACTAGCACTGCTAGAATCAATGACTCCGGGTCGAGCCACTAACAAAATCCCATCAGTCATGTGGCTTAAAGTTAGAGCATCGGCAGCCAAGAGCAGGGGAGGGGCATCAATAATGACAAAGTCATATTGATCTGCAAAATTTTCAATCAGAGATGCCATCCGCTTAGAATCCAGCAAAGCCAGTGGATTAGGAGGTTTAACTCCAGCTGTTAAGACATCAAGATTATCCATTACCTTACACACACCAGTTTTGAATTCAGCCTGACCAACAAGAACCTCGCTTAAACCTGCTGCATTGGTGAGCTGCCAGAGATAATGCTGAGAAGGAACTCGCATATCTGCATCGATGAGTAAAACTTGACGCCCTAGTTGAGCGATCGCTGCTGCTAAATTAGCTGAAACTGTAGATTTGCCTTCTTTAGGAACTGCACTAGTGACCACAATAGTTTTCAACACCTTATCTGAACTAAGAAATCTCAGATTAGCTTGAATCATGCGATAAATTTCGCTAGTCAAGGAGTGGGGCGTATCTCTGACAGCAATTTCTGGAGGTGTTGATTCTGCATGTCGGTGACTGGACACCTTTTTAGTCAACAAGGGAACAATCCCAAGCATTGTATATCCAAATATCTCTCTGATTTCCTTGAGTGTTTTTAGAGATTTGTCTCTCATTTCTATAAACAGAACAGTCGTCGCGGATAAAAATAAACCCAACATCATGCCAAGCGCCAAAACGATGGGTTTTTGACTTAATGTTGCCTCTTCCGGAACTATAGCCTGAGTAATGATCCGGGCGTTGGCTGTATTTTTATTTGCTGCTACCTGTAATTCTTGAACCTTTTTCAACAAAGTTTGGTAATTAGATTGAGCGAATTCAACCTTCTGTTCTAGCTCCCGCTGATTTTGTACCAACAAAGGTATGCTTTTTACCCGCTTTTGGTAAGTAGAGCGAGAATTGTACAGAGAGGCAAGTTTTTTAGTCAAGCCAAGGCGCTGCATTTCTGATTGCTGAAAATCTTTGATCTGGCTTTGTCGGAGTTCTCCTATCTGCAATTGTCTCTGGGGAACTTTTATTTGATTGCCAGTATTCTGTTCAACTTGCTTTTGCAGGAGGGCTTGCAAGTTGGCTTTTTTTGCTTCTAAGTCAATAATTATGGGGGTTTTATCTAAGAAACGGCTGCGCTCAATTGCTAACTGTCGATCAACCTCTTGGATTTGTGTGAGAATTGCCTGCACTGCTGGTGACTGGTTAAGAGCAATAAGATCTGTTGCTTTCTGTGAATTCAGATTTACTTTCTGACGCAGTTCATTATTTTGGGCGCTAACCTCATCCAGTTGAGCCTGAACATTATTAATTTCGGTGTCTAAATTCCCAATGATTGCAACAGCTGACTTTGACTCCTCTGATAGATCTACAACATTATTCTTCTGTTTAAAGTTGCGTAGTGTTACTTGTACTTCGTGGACAGCAGCTTGAGCTTTAGGAAGCTGCTTATCTATTAATCGTTGAGTTTCTTCCGCTTCAAAGCGACTCGTAATAATATCATTTTTTAAATAAAGATTCATAATTTTGTTGACTACTGCCGCTGCTTCTTTAGCGTTACGGCTTTTGTAGATAATCCGCAACACATCTGTGCCACCAACAATTTTTAGAGTCAAACCTTTTTCTAGTACTCTAACATCCTGCGGTTCACCTTTGTTATTTTTCATTTTTAGTTCGTTGATTGTCTGTTGCAACAAAGGAGGGGAGGAAATCACTTCTATCTGAGTACTGATAGGATTTTGTGTTGCTACTAGCGTTCTCAAATCGCCTGTTGTTTGTGCTTCAGAACTACTAAGCAAAAGATTAGAACCAAAAGATGGGATTCTGAATAATAGTTTCCCTTCTGCTTGATAGGATGGCTTCATAAATGTTGTAGCTACATAACTGAAAGCAACTGTGACCAAAAATATACTGCTAACAGACATCCACCGCCGTTTCAATATTAATAAATAGCGGGTTAAATCGAAATCAACTGATTCTCTGGATTCCATACTTATTTATATATCTGAATTAATAACACTGCTTAAAAATGGCATTTAAAATTTTGCTGTATTAGTGAATCATAGATGAATTGATAAAAGGGGGAGCTATTACCATTGAATTATAGCTGCTAAAAATCGCATCAGAATGCTCGCCTTTTACAAATCCCGAGCCATTAGACACATTATCCTCCCATTTATTATTAGTAGAATAGTCATCTACTAAGGTTTTTTTATCCGGAGCGCTGGCATAAGCTATGTTTTTATAAAACTGTATATTAGAAGAAAATAATGCGGTTAACTCTCCGTTAAGAGTCCCCTCTAAATTACGAGATTTTAAGTTTTTAAAAGCTGTATTATTTCTCACGACAACATTGTCACTTTGAAAAACGTCGATTCCTCTGCCGCCATTATCAAAAACAAGGTTATTTTCAACTAACGTCCAATTTGTATATTTTGGCGATCGCCTCTCATCTTGGGTGTGCCTAAAATCGTCGATTATAATGCCGTTTCCATCAGTAACTTTTCCATCTTCTCTTGGCAATTTATTTTCATTTGAGTAAGAGATATTACCTCTAATTATATTGTGAAATCCTGATTTTTGATCATAAGCTTTAGCCTGATAAATGGAAATACCACTACACTGATAAGGTGATCTAAATGCGTTGCGATAAGAAACATTGCCTTCAATATACAGATAATCCGTTTCTTGCCCGGAAATCCCACCACAACCAGAGTCATGAATTTCATTGTTGAGAACTTGTGTGTGGTGGTTTCCCTTACCAACATGAATTCCTGAGCCGATTTGAGTGGAGGTAATTCTAAAACCAATTATTTTTATGTAATTGCCCTCTATTTTAAAAGTCCCGTCTTGAGTTCCTCTGACAAACGGCTTGTGACCAGGAAAAGCTTGGAAAACAATCCAACTCCGAGATGTTCCAGATTTTATGACTGTGATATTTTCATCGTAAGTCCCATTTTTTACATAAACAATATCTCCCGCCGTAACTTTTTGGTTGGCTTGCTGTATTGTTTTGAATGCAAGAGTTTGTGTTGTACCGGGATTACTATCATTTCCTTTAGCATTATCAACATAGTATTTTTCACCCAATATTTTAGTATAATCCTTCGTTACGCTAACTTCTTTCGCCCCAAAATCAGCCCTGGCATATGTATCTTGAGTTTTCTTTTCATCAAACGTATAACTAGTATTAGCATTTAAAATTCTGATCACAAAAATTGTCGTAAAAGAAATTATACAAGCTCCACCAATATTGAATATCAGAAATCTATTTTTAGACATAAAAAATAACATTAAGCATTCGCATATCTAGGTCAGCAAGAAGAAGTCCCTTAGTGAAAATAAATATGTAAAAAAAGTTGAGATACTATAAAACAAACTAACAACTTTATGGGCGGGTTTAACAAGTTATGACATTAAACCTGCCCCTATAAACTATTAACAACTCGTGATTGTAAAGTTTTGTTTATTTACGCTAACTTACTTAATCTATTAATGTTGAGTTGCAAATAATTTTAATCCCAATTTGTTATTTAGCAGTTGTATGAGGAAAAACACCACAAATCGAGGGTTATGCTTAAAATATCGCTTCCACAAACGTTTTGGTTCCATTATCAACCTAAATAACCATTCTAAACTCATCTTCTGCATCCAGCTTGGAGCTTGCTTGACTCGACCAGAATAAAAATCAAAAGCGGCCCCAACACCTAGCATGACTGCTGGAATCCGGTCTTTATGTTCTGCAATCCAAATTTCTTGTCGTGGGCAACCAATACCTACAAATAAAATTTGCGCTCCTGATTCGACAATTTGGCGAGTAAAAGCTGTATCTTCCTCCGTTGTCAATGGACGGAAAGGTGGCGAAATGTGGCAGGCAATCTTAATTCCTGGGAATTGCTTTTCCAAAAACTCGACAAATGCCGCTAAACTTTCTGGTGTGCCGCCATAGAGAGCAATGGGAATACCCTTCTGTGCTGCTGCTTTACACACATGTAAGGTGAGAGTGGGGCCATAAACTCGCGAAGCATTTTTGACACCAAGAGTGCGTAAAGCCCATACCAAAGGCATACCATCAGGTGTAATCAAATCGGCACTGTTAATTGTCTGGGCAAATAGTCCATTATCATAAGTTTCCATTGTCATGTGAACATTGGAAGCACAGACACATTTGCTTTCTCTTTTTTCTGTCCAAGCTAAAATTCTTTGGGTTGCATCTTCATAGCTAGTAGCGTCTACGCGCATAGTGAGAATGTAACGAGATTCTAAAGGTGATATTTTCTCAAGTGTGGATTGCATACAGTGCTATCTTCAAATTGTTATAATTCAATACAAGTCAAAAAAGTATCAACCCTGAGATAGGGTTTTAAAGCCTTCAAATATCAACCAATCCATGATTGCGTTTATCTCTGTGATATCTGAAGCACTGAATTTTATATTCTTGCCATCAATAAGTGGTCTATTTTCAAATCAAGAGCGTTTCCAAGTCCCATTCACGTAAAATCTTTAAAAGACTTTAAAAGTAAGATCCTCTATCAAGTCTTTCTCATCAAGTCTATTTCATAATTATTCTGATTTATAACTGTATTTATCCCTAAAAATTTGTGTAGTGATTTTAAAGTAATAGCTTGAAAATGTGAATTTATAGCTATACTGCTCGTATTACTAATTAAGTACTGGTGTAAATTAATTCAAAATGAAGAGCCCCGAATTCTATAAAAAGTCGGGGTTATTATATGTGGGCACCAGCATCAATAAGCGTTCCTCAGCTTACCTTTTGCTTAAAAGTTTTTGCCATACAGAATCAAATCCCCCAAATTCGCGAATAGTCAGTAAACCAGCGAAAAAGCAATAAGAACAAGTTGCTAAAATTAGGGTTGATAAAAAATCTAAATTAATTTTCTGTAGGATCAAAAATACAATCAACATGAAAAAGCTAATTAGCAGAGGACGACGCATCACTCGCCATAAATTCAATGAAAATAGGCGACTGTAGACAACATATGTAAATACGCTGAAATTAGTAAAAGTCATTGCCAAATTCATCAGCGCTGCACCTAGTAGCTTATACTGAGAAATCAACATCACACCTGCTACTCCTCCGACAGCAGTAGTGAGCGTTACTTCCAAGAGATTAAATTTCTCGAAACCATTCGCTATTAGTAGGTAGCTAAACGAGCGGGAAAAGTTGGACGTAATGAGTGATAGCGAAATGATATGTAGAATTATGGTTGCTTGTGCAAAACTTGGGTCTTTATAGATAAATAATAGTAGCTCTTTTCCAAAAAATAATAATCCTATGAAAAAAGGTAACCCAATACACAGTAGGATTTCAATCACACTTTCTGTTGACTCACGCTGCTTCTCCTTTCCTAAATATACTGCTTTTGACATACTAGGAAAGGCTGCCAAAGTTAGGCTACTAGAAATAATGTAGAAGGGTTGTAGTAACTGTGACATAGCGCCATAAATACCAATTAGCACCTCACTACCTAAGATGGAGAGGATAAGTATATCTATCTTAGTAGCGATAATGCCGATTCCTTCAATAGCAAAGAATGTCCGAGTAGCTTTGATAGTGTTCCAGATAAAATCTTTGTCAATTTGCCATTTTGGTTTCACTATATTTGTTAAGATAATCCACTCAATTACCAGAATTAATGATTCTGAAAATATTAAGATGCCAGCAACATATTCAATTCCATAGTGGAGTTGCATTGCCCAAAGCATTGCCACTAAACGCAGAATATAAACTGGCACGGTAGAGACAGCAATCAGGTGCATTTTCTCTTGGGCTTGGAAAATTGCCTCCGTGACGTTAGAAAGCGCAAACGGCACGATAGTCAAGCCCATAATGTAACAAATAAATGAAGTGTCAGCAGTATAGTGCAGTAGGAACACCACAACCACTAGTGCTGCATAACCGATAATGCTAAAAACAAACTGCAATAAGGTACCGTTTACCAGATAGACAGGCGTTATTTCTGGATCGCGGGCTAGTTCTCTGGTAAATAAAGTCTTAAAACCTTGAGAAGCAAGGTTTACAAAAATGTAGTAATAGCTTATTGCCAGTAGGTATTGCCCTAAGGCATAAGCGCCTAGAGTACGAGCTATAGCCGCAGTTAGTACAAAGGTCACAATTCCTTGCGTTAACCTATTCACTAACATGGATATAGAATTAACTGCTAGTTTGCGTCGTTCTGACATTGCCAACAAGCCTTTCTTAATTTGATGTACTATTTGCTAACTAACTGATAAAGATCTATAGCAGTAATATATAGCTTGAAGTTTGAGATCCCCGAAAACTTTTACGAAGTCGGGGTTCTGGTTTTTCAGGAATGATTTAGGACTGCTAGATCTGCCTGTAGCTGTTGTAAACAAACCGTCAATTTTTCAGCCAGAAACTTCACGTTTGGCTCTTCCATAAGAGTTGTGTGGGTTGCTTCGGGGATGTGATAAATTTCAACTCCACCAGTGGCCGCCTTACTCCATAACTGGGGATCATCTTCCAACTTTTGAAAACTGCTCGTCGAGTGGAAAAGAGTCACTTTGCCAGGATAAATTTCTGGGGCTATGTAGCTTTTGAAAGCTTGATGATTCGCCGAAGCCACATCAAGAATTCGTAGATCCATAAATGACCGCTTTATGTATCTCAGATATGACTTGTAGAAAATACTTGCCTTCCCTGCTGTCAGATGCCAATTTATTCTTTCCCAGAAATAATTTATTTGATCTCGCGGTTTCAAATTGAGCAGATTATTGAAATGTGCGAAGCTTGACTGCCATAGGGTTTTAGGTTTAGTGTTAGTAGCATCTGCACTCAATTGGGTAACAACAGGAGATCCAGAGTCAAATATAGCCAGCAACCTCACTTCCTGATTCTGTGCGTGAAGTTGTCGGGCAATTTCAAAGGCTATTTGACCACCTAAGGAAAAGCCTCCCAGAAAATAGGGTCCTTGAGGTTGAATCCTTTGTATTTCTTTGATGTAATTGGATGCCATTTCTGGTATTGAGGTAATTGGCGATCGCTTACCCTCAAGTCCTTGCGCTTGTAGTGCATAGAAAGGTTGATCTGGCAATAGATATTGCGCCAACTTGCGATAGAATAGGACATTACCCCAAATAGCGTGAATACAGAACAGAGGCGGTTTTGTCGGCTTACCCTGTTGAATCATCACGAGGGATTCCCATTCTTGAGAAGACTCTTCTTGGTGTAGAATAGTCGCCAGTTCCGCAATAGTCTGTTTCTTAAAGAGAGTAGCTAAAGATAGCCGAATCCCCCAAGTCTTTTCAATTTCAGCAAACAGGCGCATAGCAAGGAGAGAATGACCTCCCAAGGCAAAAAAGTTGTCATGGATACCTATCTGTTTCAGATCCAAGACTTTTGCCCAGATAGCTACTAAAGTTTCTTCTGTCGGATTTCTAGGGGTGTCAAAGCCAGTTTCTAAGTTGATTCTGGATGCTCCCGGCAAGGTACGCCTGTCTACTTTCCCATTCTCAGCCTGGGGCGTAGTACCTAAGGAGACAAAATCACTAGGCACACTGTATCCCAGCAAGGCACGGCGGTCAACTTTGCCGTTCGGTGTCAGTGGCAAAGCATCCAGTGTCACAAAAGCGGAAGGGATCATGTACTTTGGCAGCTTTTGGGAGAGGAAGTCA
Organism: uncultured Scytonema sp.; assembly: GCA_937873135.1. GTDB lineage: Bacteria > Cyanobacteriota > Cyanobacteriia > Cyanobacteriales > Nostocaceae > Rhizonema. The sequence goes on from CALMVQ010000083.1 coordinate 8,375, forward strand.
CGCAGCTGATTAACTGTAGGTGTTTGATTCTGATGGGGGACAATGTAGCCAACTAGGCGTTTGTCTCCTGGTATATCTTCTCGGACAATCACAGCTATTTCCCGAATCTCTGGGTGTTTGGCTAGCAATACTTCAATTTCTCCCAGTTCGATGCGGAAACCCCGAATCTTCACTTGATTGTCAATGCGACTGATATATTCAATGTCTCCATTGGGCAGATACCGCGCTAAATCACCTGTTTTGTAAAGGCGAGAATTTGGTTCATTGCTCAAAGGATTGGTTATGAATTTTTCGGTGGTTAAATCTGGACGATTCAAGTAACCTCTAGCAAGACAGACACCCCCGATATACAGTTCGCCACTAATTCCAATGGGAACTGGTTGGAGATATTGATCGAGGATGTATGTTTGCGTGTTACCAATGGGTTTTCCAATAGATATTGCAGGTTTTTGAGTACCAACTAGGGATTGCTGTTCGCTTAGTTGATAAGCTGTAGCCCATACAGTAGCTTCAGTAGGTCCATACATATTCCATACAGAGGAAACTCTGGCTAAAAGCTGAGAGGCTAATTCTTGGGATAGGGCTTCACCACCACAAAGAATCTTGAGCTGCGATCGACCATTCCATCCTGCTGCTAGAAGGAGATGCCAAGTAGCTGGGGTGGCTTGCATAACTGTAGCATTGGACTCCGAAAGCAACTTCAGCAGTCTGATCCCATCAACCGCCACTTCCCGACTAACCAAGACAACCTTAGCCCCTAACATCAGAGGTAGGTAAAGTTCCAGTACGGCAATATCAAAAGAAATAGTTGTGACGGCTAGGAGGATGTCTTTGTCTGTCAATCCAGGCTTAAGTTGCATGGTACTTAAAAAGTTCGTGACAGCCTCATGAGTAATTTGAACGCCTTTTGGCTTTCCTGTAGATCCCGAAGTGTAGATGATGTACGCCCTATCGTTAATCACACCACTGAATAGATTCTCGTCATTCTCTTGAGAGATATTTTTCCAGTCAGTATCTAAGTAAACTACCTTTGCCTGATGCTCAGGTAATAGGGATACTAAATCTTGCTGAGTTAGAAGCACTGGCATCTGTGAATCTGACACCATATAAGCCAATCGCTCTTGAGGATAAGCTGGATCTAAAGGCACATAAGCTCCACCTGCCTTGAGAATGCCTAATAGTCCCACAACCATTTCTAAAGAGCGTTCTACACAGATACCTACTGGCACATCCCCGGACACTCCCAAAGTTCTCAGGTATTGTGCTAATTGATTTGCCCGACTATTTAACTCTCGGTAGGTAAGTTGTTGTTCTTCAAATACTATTGCTACTTCATCAGGCGTACGCTTTACCTGTTCCTCAAATAACTGATGGATACATTTATCGCCGGGGTAGTCTATTTGAGTATGATTCCATTCCACAAGTAACTGCTGTTTTTCCTTGGCTGTCAGCAGGGGTAACTCGGAAATACGCTGTTCTGGGTTAGCAACGATCGCCACAAGCATTGTTTGGAAATGCCCATTCATCCGCTCGATGGTATCAGCATCAAACAAGTCAGTGTTATATACCCACTTTCCTACCAGTCCATTGCTGGTTTGTTCTAAAAATAACGTTAAATCAAACTTGGCTGTGTTATCTTCCACCACCCACGGACTTGCAGTTAAGCTGGAAACCTCGATCTTTTGTAGGGAAATATCTCCCTCCATGACAAACATTACCTGGAACAGGGGTGAATAGCTTAAGTCTCGCTGCGGTTGCAATTCCTCTACTAAGATCTCAAAGGGCAAATCTTGATGACTTTGAGCTAAAAAAGCCACTTTCCGTACCCGCTCCAGTAATTCTTGAAACCTGGGATTTCCAGACATATCAGTCCGGAGGGTTACAGCGTTCACAAAAATTTCTGAATTAATGCGGCTAGCAATGGGGGAACCTACTACGATGTCTTCTGTACCTGTATAGCGGTAGAGCAAGGTATTAAACGCCGCTAACAGCGTCATAAATAGGGTGACACCTTCTTGTCTGCTGTGGAAGCTGAGTGCTTCTGTTAGTTCCTGAGAAACAACAAAGGATTGAGAGCTTCCATGTTCATTTTGCTCTGCTGGTCGTGGTCGATCAGTGGGTAGTGATAACAAAGGTGGCGCACCTGCGAGTTGTTGTTTCCAGTAAGCGAGTGAGGACTGGATGGGTAGTTTTTGCAGGTGTGAGAGCAGAGCTTTATAGGATACTTCGTAGACTTCTCTATCAATACACTTTAATTTTGGGTCGTAATGTAAGATCAACCGTAGAGTGCCAAGAGCCGCAACCCATTGTCCAGCTTTGATGTATCCCATGATTGCGTAGGGTAGTCGCCCTGCAAAAAGGGTAATCCAAGCTTGCCTACCGCGTTCGTAAGCTGCTTCATATTCTTTGTTTCCAGTCTGTTCAATGTAACTCCATTGCAGACTATGAGAATGCAATGCACTTATCAGCATTCCCGCCGATTTTGCAGACAAGTTACTACCGTGATAGCGATATTCAAAAACTATTTGATTGTGGAAGTATATGGGGAACTCACGGGCAACTCGTAGAAATAAATTTATATCTTCCATAGTCGCTAGATTTGGGTCAAACCCTCCTACAGACTCAATAGCGACACGTCGAAAAATAACACAGGCACATTGGATTTTATGCTCGGCAGCCAGAATAGTCGCGTAGTCAGCGACTTCTGGTTGATTCTCATATATTTCTTCTGTTCTATATGAGCCATCCGCATTTATTGATTGAAAAATATAACTGCCAAAGACAAAGCCAACTTCTGGATGGGCATTGATGCAATTTACACCAATTTCAACGGCTTTAGGTAAAAGGCGATCATCACTATCAAGAAAGAGTAGATACTCTCCTTTACTAACGCTTATTCCCGTATTACGTGCTACAGAGATACCCTGGTTGCTTTGGTAGATATATTTTACATTTGGGTAGCGATCGCAAACTTCTTTCGTTTCATCTGTCGATCCATCATCCACCACGACGATCTCGAATACAGGGTAGGTTTGACTGAGTAGACTCTCAATTGCTTCCCTTAAAAATACGGCTCGGTTATATGAAGGAATAATAACTGATACTTTAGCGTGGTTGAAGTTAGGTAGTGCCTGATTCATAATAAATGCTTAGTTAAGATTTTTACATTTTGAAAAAAGAAATATTTATGCAATTTAATCACTCAATAGCAAAGTTTTTTCTTCGCAAGCTTCTTGTCTGACAACTGATGTGTACAGCGCTGATAATGAGGTTATGTAATTTTTGATATCAAAGCACTCAACGCGATGGCGGGCGGCAATTCCCAGCGAAATTCTTAACTCTTCGTTTCTAATTAGGTTTTGCATGGCTTGTAGTAATTGTTCTTGATTTCCAGGTTGTACTAATAAACCGTTCTGATTGTGATTAATAACTTCTGGTATGCCACCGACTGGTGTGACAATCACAGGTAAACCCCAAGCCATTGCTTCTAACATTGACATGGGTAAACCTTCGTTATATGAAGGCAAAATAAAGGCATCTGCTGCTGCCAAAAGAGCATCTCGTTGTACAGGAGTTAACCAAGCACAAAGAGTAATCTTTTCCTCAACAGCTAATTCCTGAATGAGTTGTTGAGCCATTTCTAAATCTCCGTTTCCTGCTAATACCAATTCGGCACAATTTCTATCTGATTCTGGCAGTGCTGCAAATGCCTTAATGAGGTCAAATGCTCCTTTATCTTGCTTAGGAAAAGAAATAATAGACTTGGCAGCATCAAGTGCGCCACCACGTTTGCCAATGCGACCCAAAAATACAAACGTTACCTGCTGTTTGTCTCTCCGTTGTGGAAGATGTGATGGCAAATTGACAGGATTATAAAGCACTGTAGTTTGATTTTTATCTAGCTGTAACGTTTCTATAAAATAATTTCTCCAATTTTCAGAAAGAGCAATGAATTTAGTACATTTACCGAATAATAGAGCGATTATTCTTTGCACTAAGCTCGGAAGTTCCACAAAAAATTCTTGATATGTTGCGCCGTGGGAATGAAGGATAAGAGGCTGGCGAAAGGCTAAAATAATAACTACAAGAATTAGTTTTCTAAGGGTACTGCCTCTTTCGGAAAAATGAATATGAACTAAGTCAGCTTCTCCTCTCAATAGCGTCCACACAAGTGACTTAATTGCTTTGATAAATACTATGGCATTTTGTAGTAGAGATCCTGGAGCAAAAGTACCAACATGATGAATTTGTATTTCTGGAGGTGCATTTTCGAGGATAAGTTTTTCAACTGAAGTAATTCCTCCTTGAATATCAAGACTAGCGCCAAGCATTAACACTCTGATGATTTGCTTTTGACTATCAGTAGATTTATACATAAAGTTTAGTGACTCCATTATTTTGTGAATTAGGATTAGCTTGTTCTAGCAAGAGACTTTTTTGTATCTAGCCTTCGGGAAAGCCTAAAGGCGAATGCACTCTTACTTGATGCAAAAAATGATTTGTGCTACTTTTTGATTGTGACTGTGGTATGCGTATTGAAAAAAATATTGCAACTTGGATCACAAAGAAAAAGTTGTTTTGGATAACAAGTGTACTTTCTGTAAGATTTGCCAGCACAATATATGTGAGAAACATTGCTGGCCAAAACCCGTCAGGTGTTTTCACTAACCTGATGTAAGCTAATCCCTTCTGGAAACTTGTTAAAAAGTCAATTAGATATATTGAGAAGCCTATTAATCCCAATTCAAGCAAAAGATCTAAAAAGCCATTGTGGCTATTCGGTGGTGTCCAACCTGATGCATACCAGATATCAGCAGACGGACCATCTAAGCCTCTCCAGAATGCACCAAATCCATAACCTAGCCAAGGACGGTGCCAGATTTTATCTAAGATAAAGGGCCAAAAATTTGTTCGCCCAGTAAGTGTTAAATCTTTACCGAATAAAGCTGCGATCGCTTCTGCATTAGCAGATACCAATGAATATAAGATTGTACTGATTGTTGTGATTCCCATTAAGGTAGGAATCATGAAATCATAGTGCCACCGTAAAATCCGAAAGAACAATAATTCAACTATAAGAATTAAAACATTAATTAGGGGTGATGATGCTTTTGAAGCTATGATTAGCAATACCGAAAAAAACAATCCAATCCAGAACAGCCAGCGTTTTTTTTCGGCTCCAAGCGCCAGTAGTAAAAATACAATTGTACTAGGAGCCATGACTTTGCCGAGAACGTTTTTATGGTTATAAATCCCCCGCCAAGTTCCGTAATGAACTCCGCCCATCAACCCGTATTTTGGCAATCCCACAGCAAACAAACAACTTGCGAATATGGCTATACCAAATGTCCATGCTAATAACTGTAACTGCTCTTTTAAGCTATAGCGGCTGGCTAAGTAGAGAGAAAATAAAATTGTGCCGAATAGGGCTATACTGCGGCTTTTGGTTATGTCAGGTGCATCAGACCAGAAAAAGGAGAAGACAGCTAGCCCTACCAATAGCCAGATAAACTTATCTTTAGTAATGACCTTAATTACCTTTTTCCAGCGCACAACAAGTAAGCAAAAGGAGATGAGATAAATAACTAAGAAGATCAACTGAATCAAGGCAAAATCAGAACCGCCTCCCACTTCGTCACCTTCACTTGCTCCTCCTGAAAGAATGACAACTAACGGACCTCCTGAATAATGGATTAAAGACACAACAGTGAATGCCTTTTCGGCAAATAGTAAAAGTTTTTTCATCAACCAATACGTTTGCTATTTTTAGCGGCGATGGCGTGTTTGTAAACTTCAACTGTTTGAGCTGCTATATTCGACCAATTCAAGTCTTGCTGACAGCGAAGCGCAGCAGCAGCTTGCATCTGGCACTGCTTTTCAGGATCACTCAACAGCTGAATGATCGCATCAGCAAGGGCACGAACATCGCGGGGCGGTACAAGCAGTCCATCTTGTTCGTGGCGAATTATCTCCCCTAAACCGCCGACATTGGAGGCAATAACTGGGGTTCCTGTAGCATAGGCGATCGCCGCTACACCACTTTGAGAGGATTCAATATAAGGCAGAACTGTTACCGCACTACGCTGAAATAAACCCGCGACAGCTTCAACGGGGATAAAGCCATTAAAAATTTCGTAGCGTTCTTTGTCCGCATCACTCAATAATTCTTCAATATTTTCTCCCCTTCCAGCAATAATCAGCTTGACTTCGGGAATGTGTTCGGCAATTAAAGGCATTGCCTGAAGCAGATATTTCAAACCTTTATAGGGCCAAATGCGTCCGAAAAATAGTAATGTATAAGGTTCGCGGACGGCAACCCGAGCGCCTGCCCAGTGCTGAAACAGAGTGCCCAGTTCCCCGTGCGGCAGGACATTAACTCGTTGTTGGGGCAAGCGGAATTGTTGGACAAGAATGTCTTTGAGCAAGTTAGAGTGGACAATTAACTGCTGGGAACGGTAGAAAGCAATTCTGCGAGTGTACTCGGAACCAGGAATCAGATCGCGATCGCCTGGGTGACGAAATACATCGTGAATAGTAGTTACCAAAGGCGGCATCTCATGCAGCAAAAGTGTCAAATCGTACCAAGGATTATTAGTTTCTTGGACGTGCAGCACATCAGGCTTTACCTCGCGAACGATCCGCATCAATGCATGCATAGTCAATAGATTGCGCGGATCGCGAATGCGGGGTGTTTTCAACCTTAATACGCGAATGCGATCGTCGATAACATCTTTACAGATAGCTGACAGTTTTTCTGGTTGAATTAGGGTTAAATCAACATACTTAGCTAAACCGTTTGCCAATTGTATACTGTACTCGTCAAAGGAAAAATGCAATAAAGCAATTCTCAACATTTGAAATTTCATTGCTGATTTATGCCCTCTTTTTAGTAATTATCAATGCCTTCATCTCTGCATTCACCAGAGGTTGATGATAGTTTCGCTTGATATCCGGCACAGGTTTATTATCTAGGAGAACTTTGGATATTTTGGCTTGACAGTTAGTTGGTAAATTATCAATAATTCTTGTTTTCAATGCAGTCGGGCTATAAGTTCGGGCAAAACCTTCATAGGGACCCCATCCTGCAAAACTAGCAGTGCTGTCAAAAATTGTGAGCGCTTTTTCAGGATCGTACTGATAAATTTGTTTATTGTTCCAAATTTCTGCGTACTCGTTAGCAATAAATAGTGGCACGATCACAAGTTTCCTACCCACTTGCAGTAGGCGTACTGCCTCTTTAATGAATTTGATATCTAAATCATCTCGAAAATGTTCAAAAGAGTGATGGCAGCTGATCCCATCCAGAGATTCATCTGGGAGAGGGATTGCGTCGATAGAACCGCCAATATATGTAACTCCATCTGCACTTTTTCCATCTAGTAAGGAGTCCTGACAGTAAGCAGTAAATTTGAAGTCATAAGCAGCCGTTAACGCCTTGAGATATTCTGCGTTTTCCCCACCAGCAGCATCTAATATTTTATCACCTGCTTTCAACTCTAACAGAGTCATTGACGTCAGGTATTCAAGAGGTTTGCAATAGGGATAGGATAGCTGATTATACTTGTTAAGTACGGGGGATTTTATAAAATTATTGTAATCATTTCTTGAAAACTCCAAATTACTTATTTGTATCTTAGTTTCTCCAATCTGTGAGTCATTGATAGGGCGCAAAATACGATTTATTTTTAAATTATTAAGACGGGATTCTATCAGGATTTTCCACTTATATGTGGTTATCAATCGGGATAATCGATTGAGAGTGAATTTATGACTTGCCATATTTTTTGCACACCTTTAAATCCAACTATTGAAATGTGAGGCTATAGCCAGGTGTTAGCTCAATGAGGCCTCTATCTCTCCCAACTAGATGTGGAAATCGCGTATTTTTATTTAGTGGTCTATGCATCCTAGATACTCTTGTTATCTGTTAATTAGTCCTGATTACAGCCCCCATAAATGCGCGGGGATTGGATCAGGAGACATTTTTTACTTTTTTTCATCTATTTGGGTGCTTTCAACCCATAAGAATCCTGAGTTATCATTGTTACTTCTCAGGACACCTTTTGGTAAATATCGAGCAAGGTCGCCGATTTTGTAGAGGCGATTCCATTTTGAATTTTGAGTTTTGAATTGAAGAATTTTCTTCTAACTTATAACTCATAACTCATCATTTTTTAAGAAGGACTTGGGGATGAATGTCTCTCATCTCAGGTCGCGAATGAGACAATACTAGTACAACAAGGCAAAAGTAAAAAGTAAAAAGTAAAAAGAAAGAACCTTATTTTGTAAGGGTTTTAACTATTTCAGATGGGTGGTTTATTTCCGCCGATCTGTACTAGTAAGCTCCTTCCTTTTTCAAAACCACCATGATTGTTTTGAACAAAATCTCTAAATCTAACCAAAGAGACCAATTTTCAATGTATCTCATATCAAGGTTTATGACTTGTTCAAAATCTAAAACATCTGAGCGACCTGAAACTTGCCAAAGACCAGTAATACCTGGTAAAACCTCTTGCCTAATAAAATGACGTTCAGCAAACTTATCTATATCTCTAGTAGGTAAAGGCCGAGGACCAATCAAACTCATTTCCCCATATAGAACATTAAATAGTTGGGGTAATTCGTCCAAACTATAGCGACGAAGAAATTTGCCTACACGGGTCACACGAGGATCGTCTTTAATTTTAAACAGGACACCATCCTTAGTTTCATTCAGAGCTTCTAGTTCTTTTTGCAGTTGTTCTGCATTGGTCTTCATAGTACGAAATTTCCATACTTTAAATGCTTCCCCACGTAAACCTACACGGGTTTGCCTATAAAACACTGGGCCAGGAGAGTCTAGTTTAATTGCTATTGCAATTAGTATATAGATAGGAAATGACAACATTAGAAATAAAGAGGTGAAACAAAAATCAAAACACCGCTTTATCCAAAAACCTCCACCTGGAATTGTTGGACAATAAAAACTAAGGCAAGGTATTCCACCTATGTTAGTGAATTCTACATCTCTGTAAATTGGTTTAAACTCTGTCTGTAAAAGATGCACAGTTATCCCAGATGCTTGAAAAAGCCAGCAGGTAAACATTCTATCTTTGATTGCATCCCAAGAGATAAAAACTTCTGTAACACCTAATTGATTAAGCTTTTCAAAAGTTGCCTGTCTGTTGTATCTATCTAATGATTTAGCACTGTCATCACCACATAGAATGTAACGTTTTTCTTTCTTAACAAAGTTAATAATCTTTTCTTTGTCTTCAGAGTTATAAATAATGAAGGCAGGGTAACAACCTAAGAGTTGTTTATCACGAAGAAATTCAAGTATCAGGTTGATTAGAAATCTACTAATACATATAAAACTTGTACTAATTAACAAAGAAGTTATTAACTTCGAGCGTGTTTCCTCAATAATTTGCTGATAGAAAAAGCCAAGAAGAATGATTAAACCTTGGGAAAAAACAAGCGTTTTTATAATGTTAATATAGTCATAACGCTTATTACCTGCTTGATAATTACCTTGGAGAGCTAGTGCTCCTATCTGAATAGCAGTAGTGATGAACATTGATGAAAAATTGCTGGGAATAGATCCTGGTAAATGCACAGAAGAGGCATAATATTCAGATACAAACCAAGCAAGAAATAGAAGAACATAGTCTAGTACGACTAGTATTGTTAATCGCATCCACCATGATCCCTTTCGCAATCTGGCAAATACAGGGGCACGTAAATCTAAAGGAGATTCACTCAATTGATAAGTTGCCATACTCGGATTATTTATCATTGGTCTATTTGCACTCTGATTTTGATTTCTAGAAAACTATACATGTCTAATAATTCTGAATCTTATGGTAATTTTCCCACAAGAATCTTGCAAGTAGTTGCTTTCTGTACAGTACCCCCTATTTCGTCTACTTTCCGACAACATCTCTGCGTAACTTTTTTCAAATACGACTTCTTAATTTTGCCTAATATAACTTAATGACACTTCAAAAGAAAGTTGTATTGCTCATTTTTTTTCAAGTCACGGAGTTCATTAAAATTATGTTAAAAATTAGTAACTTTAGAAAGTAGATTGTTTCATGATTTTAGAGAACATTTTCAAAAATTATGTGAACTATCTGGGCTATATTTCTACTTCATTAATGAAGTGAGCATATAGATTAGTTACATTATCAACTTATTCAATATTCAAACGTAAACCGTACAATTACGCAAACCAAAAATCTTCACAAATGTGTGTTAAATATTTAGACTAAGGCATAGAAACATTACTTAAGAACACTCTCTTTGGCATCTAAGCAGTTGGCGATGAAGTGATAGAGTGCTGAATGCTTATTTATAAGTACAGGTAACAACACTCGACATATTACAAGCTATGCCTCCTGATAACTGGAGGCTACAAGTTGAATTTTTGAGATTACAGCAGTTTTCAGTTATTTATATCATGTTCGGTCAATGAGTTATAAATAAAAGATAGGTTCGTAGTTGCGCTTTAGCGCTCTTGACAGTTTGAAAGCGCTAAAGCGCAACTACAAACATTATTATAAGTGTTTAACCGAACATAACATTAGACAACAATGAATGTTTTCTTTGTGCGGCAGTTGCTTCAAGCCGGGGAACCAAGAGCGCCAATCGCCGTGAGAGCGGGCTAACCCTCTGCCGCGCACAGCGAGCCAACAAAAAATATCCAAAAAGCTGTAAAAAAATGAAGGGATACCTGTGGTTAAAACAGGTTCCCTGAGAGTGAAAGATGAGGGTAAATAAGCAGCGTTTAATGTGGTCTTTCGAGTTAAAAAGCCCAGATTTTTGAACGACAGCTTCAACTGAAGTAACTGGCAAGCGAGCTTTGTCAGTTTCTATTTGTGCTAAAGACGACTCAATTAACCACTTCTCAATTAGAAGCCGTAGAGTGGTTTTCCCAACTCCTGTTGGTCCATATCTGCAGCGTCCTTGGCAATGTCTCGAGTGACTTCAGAGGGGTTGTAACTATCAGTGATAACTTGGGGACACCGCAGACAAGCTGCTTTACCTCCCTGCATCCACCAACGACAATCTCGGCGTATAGAACAAGGGGGAAGTTCCTCTACCACCGCAGGTAATTTCTCTAAAATTTGCTTTGCCAGACGACAATCTTTGCCATCAAAATTTATACAACGATTGCTAGCACAGGGTGTTGCCATCCGAAAAACTTCCGTAGGTGTTACCGGGCTGGCTTTTGCTATCAGTTCATCTGTAACAGGTAGTGGCTGCTTGAGATAAGCTAGACGGGGTGCGGTTTCCGTTCCACTGATGACACCGAAAACAAAACTATCTTCCGATTCCGCTCGGGCACTGGGGCAAAGTGTATTCTTAGCAGTAATGTCTTCCACCAATTAAGCCTCTAACAAAAAGTATCGTTGTCAGCATTAGACATCTCCAGAAATTAAACATTAGTCTTGATAGAGCAAGGGTTTGAGATTAGTTTTCGGAGATGTCTATTCAGCCATGAGCAATTAGCTATGAATCGAGTTGTGTAAACCTTCGTCTACTACGAAACCCTTACAAGTAATGTATGTTGATAGCTGTATACAGGCTGTATCAGGCTGACAATTAAAGATCGTATTCAGGAATTACTATCCCATTTATGATTGGCAGTGACTTTGGTGACCTTGGTTCGGGCCTAATTATTATGCCATTTATCAACGGTGGTCTCAGTAGATTGGGATTAATTATTATACCATGTGATGAAAAGAATGAGCCGGACTGACCATAAATTGACTGTTTTTTATGGTCAATCCGGAGTAGGTAAAAGTTCAATTTTACATGGCGGATTAGTACCAGCACTACAACTGCAATTAATAGATGCTCGTGATGTTTTACCTATTGTATTGCGAGTTTATACAGATTGGATGGGGATATTGGCAAAGTGTTTCGCAGAGAATTATACATCTAGCAATTCAATAGAATTTATCTGTGAAAATTTGCGGAAAAATTCTGAGCGTAAGTTAACAGTTTTAATTTTTGACCAGTTTGAAGAATTCTTTTTTGTTTATACCGATAAAACTAAAAGACAGCCATTTTATAAGTTTTTGCAACTTTGCCTGGATATTCCTTTTGTTAAGGTTATTCTCTGTTTGAGAGAAGATTATTTGCACTATTTATTGGAATGCGATGGCCTACTGAATTTTAGAGCAATTAATAACAATATTTTAGATAAGGATATTCGTTATTACTTAGGAAATTTATCTTCAGAAGATGCCAAATCTGTTGTACAGAGTCTAACTGAGCAAACAAACTTTTACTTAGAGCCTGCGTTAATTGATAAATTGGTAGAAGATTTAGCAGACGAACTGGGCGAGGTACGCCCTATTGAGTTACAAATCGTCGGTTCACAACTCCAAACAGATAAAATTACAACTTTAAAACAATATCTTCAGTTGGGAACAAAAGAAAAACTGGTGGAGCGATTTTTAGAAGAAGTTATTAAAGACTGTGGTTCTGAAAATGAACTCTATGCCAGAGTAGTTTTATATTTATTAACAGACGAAAAAGGCACTCGTCCCTTCAAAACTTCTAACAATTTAGCGGAAGATTTAAAAACAGCAGATATTGTTTACGAAAAAGAAAAATTAAATCTAGTATTAGAGATTTTAGTTGGTTCAGGGCTGGTGTTAAAAATTCCTGAAGACCCTACTGACTTATATCAACTGGTTCATGACTATCTAGTATCTTTTATCCGGCAGTCACAAGAAGCAAGAGAATTAGAAGAACGGAAAAAGGAGAAACAAAAACGACAACAGGCTGAAGAAAAACTAAATATTTTTTTAAAACAACAACGAAACTTGGCGATCACTGGAAGTGCTATGATGACCTTTTTAGCAATCGTATCAGTGATATTTGGGTTCCAAACACAGTATCAAAGAAAACAATCAGAAAAAAACCGAATAATAGCCATTAGTAAAACGTCAGAAGCACTTTTTACCTCACACCAAACATTTGATGCTCTCAAAGAAAGCATCCATGCTGGAGTATTACTGAAAAAATTGCCTTTTGCACAAAGCGATAGTCAACTTTACACCCAAGTTGTAGAGGCACTACAACAGTCAGTTTACTGGATAGTAGAGCGCGATCGCTTGGAAGGACACCGGGATTTGATTTGGAGCGTGACTTTTTCACATGATGCTAAGTTGATAGCCTCAGCTAGTTATGACAACACTATAAAACTCTGGAATCAGGACGGTAGCGAGCAAAATACGCTCAAGGGACATAAAGATAAAGTCCTCGCTGTCAGTTTCTCACCTGACGATCAGACAATTGTCTCAGGTGATTTCCAGGGCATCATAAAATTTTGGAAGCGAGACGGCACGCCGTTAAGAGAAATCAATACAAAAAGTAAGGGAGTTTATAGTATCGATTTCTCACCTGATGGCCAGACAATTGCCACAGGAAGTCGGGACAGCACACTCAAACTTTGGAAGCAAGATGGCACTTTATTAAAAACCCTAAAAGCGCATAAAGATGGAGTCAATAGTGTGGCTTTCTCACC